>JBDTVB010000268.1:0-3939 GCA_040007415.1 Anaerolineaceae bacterium | reverse complement strand
GGCTGGGGTTGGGGAGCCTAGTCAATGTCCTCAACCCGGATGCCGTGACGATCAGCGGCGGCCTGCTGGCGATGGGCGAGATGCTCCTCGGGCCAATGAGAGAGGCGATGTACTCGCTCGCCTACGGGCCGGCGGCCGGCACGCTGCTGAAGGTGAGTACGCTCGGCGATGATGCCGGGCTGCTCGGCGCCGCGGCAGTGGCCCTGGAATACCTGGAAGCGAGTTAACCGCTGGTTCGTGGGCGAAGGGGCTTCGTCGGCCATCCACAACGCCCTGCGGCGGGCCGGCGCTCCAGCCGGGGAGAGTGCGTCACACAACCACTGAAAAGCTCTGTCCGGCGGCTCTTCCGCAGCGGGCCGCTCAGCTCCACACGACGAACCTCACGCCCGTCGCGATGAGGAGGACGCCGAACGCCCGCTCGAGCGCAACCGAAGGCACGTGGAGGGCGAGGCGCGCGCCGAAGAACGCGCCAACTAGCAGTCCCAGCGCGAGCAATCCGGCCCAGAGAAAGTTGACCTGACCGTCTCGCCAGTAGGTGTACGCGCCGAGTCCGCCCACCGGCAGAAAGAGCGCCGCGAGCGATGTACCGGCGGCTTCCTTGAAATCGAGCTTCAGAAACACAGTGAGGGCGGGGACGATAATCAGCCCGCCGCCGATTCCAAAGAGTCCGGACAGCAGACCCGCCAACGTGCCCAGGATCAGGACAATCACAAGCTCCATCGTGCACCCTCGCCAGCGAAATTCTGATCAACCGCCGCACCGGGGACTAGCGTCGCCAACCCCCGGAGGAGTCAAAGTGCGTGCACTGTACATGCTACGCGAGCGCCGATTTAGCCACTCGTTTGGAAATTCCGCAGTCTCGCGAGGAAGGTCTGGCGAAGTGTCGGGCCTTCAGGCCAGCAGCAGGGCCGAGTCGGCGAGCAACTGCAGCGCCTCGGCAATCTCCCCTGGCAGGAGTTCTGGTGCGTCATCGCCTGCGAGTTTGGTCACCTCCGCCCGCAAGTCGCGTTCGAGGGCGGCGCGGTCTCGCGTGCCATCGAGTAGCGGAAGGAGGAGCACGGGCAGGCCGTCCAGCTGGATCATTTCGTGGCGCAGGTTGGTCACCACCAAATCTCCCTGGAGGGCGCAATAGCGCGCGTAGCGGCCCGCCCGCGGGCGTTCACCCGGCGTCCGTGTGAAGGCGTCTGGAGCCACCGTGAGCATCAGCAGCTGATCCGATTTGGAGAGCGCCGCGAGCAGGCTGGCGGCCAGGATCGGGCCGTGCACAGCTTCGGCCCCCGCCGCCAGGCCGCAGCCTGCGACTGACGCCACCAGCAGTTCGCCGAACTGGATAGATGAGGGGTAGGCGTTGATGAGCAGGTCAAAGGCAACTTTGGAGACCGGGTGATCGGTGGCGAACGCCTCGCCCGTTTCGGCCCGATAAGTGGCGACGCCCGGCGCCAATGGACTTCCGCCCGCCGGCACAACGGTGGCGTTCGAAGAGATGCGAAACGTGCGGAAGATTTCGACACGCGGCTCGAGGCGGCGCTCGATCATCAGCCCCTCGTGACAGAGGAAGGTGCGGCGAAAGTAGCGAGAGCGAAAGAAGTCGAGGTACTGCTCGATCTCTTCGATGCTCGTCGCACGCTCGGCGATAACGGCGCGGAGGTGCGGCGGCAGGTTCGACACCATCATGCTGGCAAGTTCCGGCTCAGCGAGGTATTGGAGACCCGCCTCGTGCGCGCTGGCAGCAAAGTCAGTGAAGTAGAAGGCGTCGTTCGTGTCGCTCAGCTCATCGTGGTAGATGCCCTGGTTCGAACGCCCCTCAAGCGACGACGTGTAGAAGGCGAGCAGCGCCCCCTGCGGGCCGCGGCCGACAGGCACCGCCCCGGCCAGCTTGCGAACGATGTCCAGGGCGTCACGCACGCGCTCGACGGGCGCCTCCACTTCGCGCGTGTGGAAGCGCATCATGTCCCGCACGTAGTTCTTGAACAGCCCGCCGGGCATCGCGTTGTAACTGATGTAGGCGACGCCGTTCATGGTGAGTGAGGACTTGCAGAGCCGGAGCAACGCCCCCCGCACTGGAGCGGGCACCCACGAGTAGATGCCGTGAGCAACGATGTAATCGAACTGGCCAAGATCGGCGGGGGGATCGAGGATGTCGCCGTGCATGATGCGCACGTTCGTCAGCCCGGTGGCGGCGATCACCGCCTGGCCGTTCGAAACTTCTTTCGCCGAGTAGTCGAACCCAACGAATTCGCTGCCCGGTAGCGATTCGGCCATTGGGATAAGGTTTTCACCCGCCGCGCAACCGATGTCCAGCACGCGGCAACGTTCGGGCGGCGCTGGGTTCAGGCCGAAGAGATGGGCCATCGAGGCGAGGCGGTTGGCGTGACTGAGCACCTGCGCCGCTCCGTCGTAGGGCACTTCATCGTACGGGTTGGACATAGTGGTGTAAGCCTGAGGCACCCCGCGAACTAAGGCAACGCGGCGGGATAGACTCCTGACAGAACGGTGCTAGGAGCACTATCGTACGGTGGCTTCAGCACACGAGAGGAGTTAGTCATGAACGTCACCGGTTCTTTCATTAACATCACCAGCGAGAACCCCGCACGCCTTGGAGACTTCTATCGCGACACGGTCGGCCTCCAGAAGCAGGAAGGGATGGGCCCGTACGCGTTCCTATTCGGCGGTACGACCCTCGCCTTCGACGGTCACAGCGAGACCCGCGGAGCGGCGAAGGAGCCCACGCGCGTGATCTTCAGCATGTTCGTGGATGACCTGGCAGCCGAGCAGAAAGCGCTCGAGGGCAAGGGCGTGAAGTTCTTGCGCACGGCCGGCAAGGAAGAGTGGGGCGGCATCATCTCCACCTTCGCAGACCCCGACGGCAACCTCATGCAGCTGATCGAGTTCAAGGGGGCATAATCCGGCGTGCGACATGCCCGACCGCCTGTTCCAGGTCATCCGGCCCCTGCGGCGCGGGCACGTCGTCACATCGACCTTCCTGGCGCGCGCCGCAGAGACGAAAACTGCTCGCGACGATTGATGGTGGGCTAAACTGCGGCGAACTCCAGAAAGGTAGGCCGCTATGAGCAGCGCAACCGTCCCCGTCCACGCCGAAATCCCCCCGCCCGTGATCCACGAGGTGAGCCAGGGGATCTTCGCCTACGTCCAGATGGATGGCAGCTGGTTCCTGAACAACACCGGCACGATCGTCGGTGAGCGGCATGCCACAGTCATCGATTCGACCGGCACCGAAGCGCGCGCGCTGGCCTTTCATCGCGCCCTGCGAACAGTGACGGACAAGCCGGTGAACACGCTGATCAACACCCATAGCCACGGCGACCACACGCACGGGAACTTCGTCTTCGCGCCCGAAGCAGCGATCATCGCGCATGAGCGTTGCCGCCGGGAGATCAAAGCCGTGGGCAATCTCGCCCACGCGCTCTTCCCGATGATCGAATTCGGCAACTGCCCCGTGACGCCGCCTTTCGTCACTTTCGAGGACCGCCTGAACGTCTACGTGGACGACCTCCAGGTTCAGTTGATGTTCGTCGGGCCCGCCCACACAACGAACGACATCGTGGCCTGGATCCCGGAGCGGAAGCTGCTCTTCTCGGGCGACATCATCTTCAACGGCGGGACGCCGTTCGCCCTGGGCGGGTCGGTTGGCGGCTGGCTGGTCGCGCTGGAGCGCATCGAGGCGCTGGGCGCCGACACGATCGTCCCCGGGCACGGAGACATCTGCGGCGCAGGGGCTATCGCGGACGTGCGAGCGTATCTGCAGTTCATCCTCGGCGTGGCGCGGAAGGGGTTCGAAAAGGGCACGCCGCCGCTGGAACTGGCGACCGGGCTGGACCTTGGCCGATTCGCGCCGCTACACGATGCCGAGCGCCTCGTGCCGAACATCCACCGCATCTATTCGGAACTGAAGGGTGAGCCATGGGGCACCCCGCTGAA
>JBDTVB010000267.1:0-3946 GCA_040007415.1 Anaerolineaceae bacterium | reverse complement strand
TGGTGGTGGTGGTGGGGTCATGTCGGACATTTCATACTCCTTCAGAGAGGGCTACCGAGGACGCTATCGGGGTATGCCGCCGCCGTACCGCAAGAGGCCACCGGAATTTCCGCCCGGTTCGTCACACCCGCCGCTTTGGGCCATTCGGGGCGGTCCACACCACGGGGAACTTTGGGTGCACCATGGGAACACCAGGCGCCAGGTCGGACTCGAGTCCCTCGAACGGTGGCGACGTCCGCCAACGGCGTGGCGCGTGCCGTGCCTCGTCCGACAGGTACCGCAGCGACAGGACGCGCCGCCGGCCGTCGAACGGGAAGCCCGGGGCCCCGTGGACGGAGAGGAAGTCGAAGAAGATGGCGTCCCCAGGCTGCATCTCGTATCGCCTGATCGTGAAGGCGTCCCGGTCGTCCTCGATGTCAGGCATCTCGCGCAAGGCGCCGTCTGGGAACCATTTGGCCTCACCGCTGAGGAAGGTCCTGGGCATCAGCCACGGACCGCGGTGGGTGCCGGCCACTACCTCAAGGCAACCGGCTTCCGGTACGGGGTCAACCGGGATCCAGGCGCTCACCCCACGTCCGTCGACGTTGTAGTACGGCTGGTCTTGGTGCCAGGGGGTGCGCTGGCGAGTCTTGCCTTCCTTCACCAGGACGTGATCGTGGTAGAGCCGCACCTGCAGCGTCCCCATGAGCTGACCGGCGATCCCCGGAACAGCGGAGTGCAGTGCGAGCTCTTCGATCGGCGCGATTTCCGGCCAGCGGCAGAAGTCCTCGAAGAAGGAGCCAGGATCATCGTCCGCGCTCGCGACCTGCGCCAGGGAACTGGGCTGGCCCAGAACCTCTTCGATAGCGGCGCGTGCCGAGTCCACCTGTGCGTCGGTGAGCACACCGGGCACGCACACCACGCCGTCCTCGGCGAACTGCTCCACCATTGTTGGGTCAACCGCAATGCTCATGGCCAAGATGTTAGTGAGGAGCTCGCTTAGTCGGTAGAGCACACAGGGTGGCCCTCGTACTCGCACAAGATGACGTCGAACTGCGAACAGAACTACCCGGCCGCCTGGATGAACACATCCGCGACCCGGTGTCGACCGCGGGATCAGTACGAGCTCGCCGGATAACACACGGATGTACCGTCACAGGGCCAGCAAACGGAGGCTGAGCGAATCAGGAGGGCTGAGACGTGACGTCGAACGTCGACCGCCTCACGAAGTACGCGCACGTCGAGATCGAGCACCGCTTCCTTGCATCACAAAGGCTCGCTGATCTGGCGCCCACCCAGGAGCTCGAAATCACCGACCACTACGTGATGGACACGCGGCTGCGACTTCGGAGAGTGCGTCAGAGTGGCATGGCCACCGAGTGGAAGCTGGGTCAGAAGGAGGGTGCAACGAGATCTGTCCGGCGAGCGAGGCGTCTGCTTCGTGAAACGCCAGCGCGTCAGCAACTACGAGTGCCTCAGCGAAAGCCGCCGGGCGCCAGTAGACAGCAAAGTCCAAAATCACCGGGTCGGTCTGCCCGTCGAACAAGATATTGCCGCTGAGGTCACCGTGGATGACCTGGCTGGGCGCAGGTGAGGGACGCCGAAAGTGGCTGAACGCCGACACCAACGGCTCCAGTTCCATATGGCGGACCGTCGGAGGAATCGGCCCCCACGCGACCCGATCACCGACATCCCAGTCTGTGCTGCGGCTATCCAAGAACGCCGGCCGCTCAACCTTTCGCAGCACCGTAGAGAGCGCACGACCTGCCCTCAGGACGCCTGGCCATCTCGTGAAGTCGTGGCTTCCATCGGCCCACTCCGAGGCCACCCACCCACCGATAACCCAAGGTCCCCGAGGCCGCGCTAGACCGTTGGCTCACGGCTACCGCTAGGACTGCCGGCTAGGACGAGCCGGTACCCGATGTCCATGGACGCCGCTGACCTCAGCAGCCCGTACTGGCGATCCCACACACCCGAGTTCAGGTCGTGCGAAAGGCGGTCAATGGCGCCAGCTACGGCATCTTGGTCTTTGAGGGCGAAGGCACTGATGCCTGCCCGAACTGCTGGGTCCAGGAAGGCCTCGGGGCGAGCCCAGTACGAGGCGTAGAAGCCGTCGGTGCAGTCCGCCGGAACGAGGACCGGTTCGATACTGACCGATGGCCCCAGGGACTCAGCGATGGGTCCGACGGTTCCGCTACCAGCCGCCTGATGATCCTCGGCAAGGTAGTCGCGCACGAACCAAAAGTGTTCGGCGAAGTACACCGGATCCCAAGTGAGAACGACCTGGCGTCTACTCACTCGCTGGATTTCGCTGAGGCCAACAACTGGATCACGCCAGTGATGAACGGTGAACGAGGCCATTGCCACCTCGAAGGAGTTGCTGCGAAACGGAAGTCGTTCGGCAACGCCAAGAATCACCGGTGCCGCTCCAGCTGGGCGCTGAGAGATCATGACAGTGGACGGCTCTACCGCGATAGTTGGCACATCGTCAGGTTCGTAGGATCCGGCGCCAGCGCCAACATTCACCACCGAGCGGGCGTCACCTATGGCGGCCCGGATCTGGGAGCCGATGCGAGAATCCGGCCTCCGCACTGATTGGTAGCCAACACCGATGCGGTCGTAGAGGGCTTTGCCAGCTGGTTCGGGCACGACAGGCCTCTCCGAACGTTTTGGCGATAGAGCGTTGAGCTCGCCGAGCTCAAGAAGCCATCAAAGGCCTTGTACTTTCCGCGTTTGATGTACTCGAGGATGCTCGACCGCAAGGAAACTGTAGGGGTTCGGCATGTCCGAGCTTCGAGGACTGGCCCAGCGTTGGGCGCTGCTGCCTGACTTCTGGAGCAGTTCGGCTCTGCGATGCAACCTTTTAGTGGTATTTCTCGTCTTCATGGTCATGGGGCGTCCAAATGAGCAAGAGTTCACCGACTTTGTTGGTGCGCACGGTGACCAGTTGCTTCGGTATGCGCGACTGATGATGCCGGACCCCGTCGAGGCAGAGGACGTGCTTCAAGTCGCTCTGATGCGTCTGTTCAGGAAGTGGGGTTCCACAGATTCCCCTGTTGCCTATACCAAAGCCATCCTCGTGAACTTGGTCAAGGACGGAGCCAGGCGGAGTCATCTCGTCGCCAAGCCGACCGCCGATACGCCAACGCTTTCGCCACTGCCCCTACCGGACGTCGCTGATGCAGTCGTCGCCCAAGAGCGTCTGGACCAGGTGCTGGGTGCGCTTCCAACTCGCCAAAGACTCACCGTCATCTTGCGGATCCTGGATGAAAGGTCCGAGGCAGACACCGCCAGCATCCTGGATTGCTCGATTGGCACCGTGAAATCAAACCTGTCAAGAGGGCTGGACAAACTCCGGGTTGGGGTCACAGCCATTGCAGAGCAACCGGAGGCCTCGGTATGAGCATGTCTACGAGCCAGCAGGAAACCGCCGCTTCCTTGAAATCAATGGTTCTCGCCGCTGCACCGGCAACCGTCTGCCCACCGAACATGGCCGAGACAGTGCTGTCCAGGCGCCGGCGCAGACGAACCCGACGGGCCCTCTTTGGCGCTGGCGCTGCGACACTCGCTGGCGGTGTGTTGGCGGCATCTACGTTGCTCGGTCAGAATCCGTATTTCAGTCAGATCCAACCCAGCGGCGCTATGGAACCGGCCATTGGCGTGCTGGACTTGGTGGTCCTCAACCGGGACCTGGTGCCCACTCGTGGGGACGTCATCTTGGTCACGTTGACGGGTAGCGGCGAGGATTTCGAAGCATTCTCTCGGGTGATGGCCCTGCCGGGAGACACCATTGGCTGTCCGGAAGACGAGACCGGGAGCTGCCCGGCGGTGGAGGTCAACGGTGAGCCCATATCCGATGCCTATCTGGCCAGCCTCGACACCAAGCCGTTTCCCACGGAGACCGTGTTGAGGGGGCAAATGTTCCTGCTTGGCGACAACAGACGTGCCGCCGTTGACTCCCGCTCAC
>JBDTVB010000266.1:0-3956 GCA_040007415.1 Anaerolineaceae bacterium | reverse complement strand
CGTTCAATGTGCTTGCGGTACTCATCGAGGGTGGTGGCGCCGATGCACTGTAGTTCGCCACGCGCGAGAGACGGTTTGAGGATGTTAGCGGCATCCACCGCACCCTCGGCCGCGCCGGCCCCGACGAGCATGTGCAGTTCGTCGACGAAAAGGATGCAGTTGCCCGCGCCCTTGATCTCTTCGATGACCTTCTTCAGGCGCTCTTCGAATTCACCGCGGTACTTGGTGCCAGCGACAAGCGAGCCGATGTCGAGCGTGAGCAGGCGTTTACCTTGCAGGGTCTCGGGCACGTCTCCACTGACGATGCGCTGGGCAAGCAGCTCCGCGATTGCGGTCTTGCCTACACCCGGCTCCCCGATGAGCACCGGGTTGTTCTTGGTGCGCCGCGAGAGAATTTGGACAACCCGTTCCAATTCGTTCGAGCGGCCGATGACCGGATCAAGCTGGTTGTTGCGGGCGGCCTGGGTGAGGTCGATGCCGAGCTGATCGACGGTTGGGGTACGGGTGGCCTGTCGCGCGCCGCTGCCTGCGGCAGCAGCCTGGGGCGCTGACTGGCTGAGGATTCGTGTTGTCTCCGCGCGAACTCGTTCGAGGTTGACGCCGAGGCTTTCGAGCACGCCGGCGGCGATACCTTCGCCCTCCCGGACGAGGCCGAGCAGGAGATGTTCGGTACCGATGTAGCTGTGATTGAGACGCCGCGCTTCATCGACGGCAAGTTCGATGACCTTCTTAGCGCGGGGCGTGAGGCCAATTTCGCCGAGCACAGTGCGGTCTCCGCGCCCGATGATAAATTCGACGGCCGAGCGAACCTTGTTGAGTTCGACTCCAAGGTTGGCGAGGACTTTGGCAGCAACGCCATCGCCTTCGCGGACGAGGCCGAGGAGGATGTGTTCCGTGCCGATGTAATTGTGATTGAAGCGGTGCGCTTCTTCCTGGGCCAGGGTGAGAACGCGACGTGCGCGTTCCGTAAACTTGTCAAATCGATCGGCCATGTGTTTCTCCAACCTCTGGTCGCGCCCGAAGGCGCTTAGGTAGCCGTAGCCTTCTCCCCGGGAATGGCGGCGGCCTCAGCCCCTTGCGGGGCAGTATCGGTATGATCATCTTGGACTACGGCGGCGGCGGCCGTCGCGTCGGAAGAATCCTGAGACGCCTCTGCAGCGTCATGGGCTTCTTCCGTTGCCTCGGCCAGAACTTCCACTTCGGCGGGCGGCCCGGCTGCTTCTTCCGCAGCAACGGCAGCGGGTTCCGTGATTTCGGCTACCGCGTCCACTTCCTCGGCGGGCGGACCGGCTGCTTCTTCTGCTGCAACGGCAGCGGGTTCGGTGATTTTGGCTACCGCTTCCACTTCCTCGGCGGTCTCTGCGTCTTCTGCCGCAGGGGCGACGGCCTCTTCAGCGAGTTCTGCGACTTCGACAGAAGCGGCAGTGTCGCCAACGAGGTTGGTTGCGGCGTCCGGTTCCGCATTTTCCAGGGCCTGCGCGAATGCGTGGGCGAAGGCGGATACCGGCTCCGGGTCCCGCGCAACGGCGCGTTCGATCGCTTCCTGGGCCGTCTTGGGCTCAGTGCGCTGGCTGCCCGGGGCTGGCGTTTCGCGGGCTGGCAAGCCGAACTGCTCACGCACGTCCTCGGGATAGTCAATGAGCTGACCATCGCGGTCGAAAACGAATCCCATGGCCTCGGCATCGCTCCGCGCCTGGCGGAGGCTGAGTCCGAGACGATGACGGTCCTTTTCGATTCGCACCAGCTTCACCGGGACGATGTCGCCTTCCTTGACGACGTCCTTGGGATGCTGGATCCGGCGGTTCGAAAGTTCCGAGATATGAATTAGGCCCTCGACCGGCCCATCGAGCCGGACGAATGCGCCGAACGCCATCAGCTTGGTCACGCGCCCGATGAGGATTTGGCCAATCACGAAGCGATTGACGGTGCTGTCCCACTTCTCGGGCTGAGCACGCTTCAGGGAGAGCGAGATCTTCTTCGTCTCGTGGTCTACTTTCAGGATGTAGGCCTGCACTTCGTCGCCAACGTTGTAGAGGTCTTTCGCCTTCTTGCCGCGCTCCCACGTGAGTTCGGTCATATGGGCGAGGCCGTCAGCGCCCCCGAGGTCCACGAAGACACCGAAATCGGTGATCGAAGAGACCCGGCCGGTGCGGATGCTGCCTTCTTCCAGGTGGTCGAGAACCTTGTCCTTCTGCTCCTTGCGCTGCTCGGCCATGGCGGCGCGCTCGGAGAGGATGACGCGGTTTCGCTTGCGGTTGAGTTCGATGACCTTCAAGCGGACGGTTTGGCCCACGAGGCTGGCGAGGGCGTTGGCGGCATCAGGGTCATCGCGGCGGACGCTGTCCACCTGCGAAAGGGGGACAAAGGCGTTGACACCATCTACGTTGACGAGGATGCCGCCACGATTGTGGCCGGTGACCTGCGCATCGAAGATGTCGCCCGACTCGTAGCGTTCGGCGAGCGTGTCCCAGCCTTCTTCGCCACGGGCGCGATCGAGCGAGACGATTGCATGGCCTTCGGCCGAGGACGGCTGGAGGACCATGACTTTGACCGTATCGCCGGTCTTGAGCTTGGTGGCGCCGTCTGCGCCGAGGGAGAGCATTTCGCTCTGGGGAATGAGGGCTTCGGTCTTGGTGCCAACATCAACGATCAGGCCATCAGGCGAACTGCCCATGACCATCCCCTCAACGATTTCGCCGCGGCGGAGGTGGTTTGGCTGGGCCGCTTCTGAATCGAGAAGCGCCCCCATATCCATCTCCATGTCCACGACCGGAGTGGCCACGGTGGCAACGGCTGCTGCCGGAGTATCCACTACCGGGACGTCCACCACAGGAACGTCCACTACAGGGACGTCTGCGGCTGGAATCTCGATGGAGGCGGTCTCAGGGGGTGCGGTCTGGGCGGTATTATCTGCTGGCATTGGGGTGCTCCGATTGTGGGCGACTTCCCGATAAAGGGGTGGCCCGGCTAGGTGTTTTTGGGATACTTCGATTGTAGCAGCGGCCGATCCTTCTGTGGAAGCGAACGCCTCGCTTCGTAACGGCCGTACGGGATGGGCGAAAAGCCTTGCGGCCGACCGCAGAAACGCGCCGGCGCACGCCGGGGTTACCCGGTGGTTGGCGAGACCAACGCGGGGGACGAAAAAACCGCCTCAGAGGCGGTTCTTTGTTGTCCCGGCGGCGGCCTATTTTCCCACCCAGTTGCCCAGGCAGTATCGTAAGCGCTGAGGCGTTTCACTTCCGTGTTCGGGATGGGAACGGGTGGGACCACCTCGCTCTAGCCACCAGAGCATTCAATATGCCAGAGCCGCGGAGTTGACGCAAGCGGTTGACCGGCCCCAAGCGTTTTCGCCGCCGAGCCGGGGGGTTAGACTCCGGTGCTTACCCCAATGAGCTTTCCTATGCCGAACGTAATGGCTGCAGCAACCAGCCCGAAGACGAGCATTCGAGCCGCTGAGTAGAGTGCGCCGCGCCCCGTGAACAGCGTGATCGTGGCGCCCACCAGCAGCAGGCCGGCAGCGCTGAAGACGACACTCAAGGTGACCCCAAGCGCCCCGCCCACAAAGAGCCAGGGCAGCACGGGCAAGATCGCGCCAATGGTGAACATCACGAACGAGGTTATTGCCGCCACCCACGCGCTGCTCGATTCGTCGCCAGAAACCCCGAGTTCTTCACGTGTGAGCGTGTCGAGAGCGGTTTCGGGGTTGGAGAGGATGTTTTCGGCTGCCGCCCGTGCCTGCTCCAGGGAGAATCCCTTGGCTTGATAGATAAGGGTAAGCTCCTCGAGCTCCTCTTCCGGCATGTTCTCAAGCTCGTCGCGCTCGATGGCGATCTGCTTTTCGTACGATTCGGCGCTGCTGCGGACGCTGATCCACTCGCCGAGGGCCATGCTCAGGGAGCCAGCCAACAGGCCAGCGATGCCTGAAAGCAGGACGACATCCCGACCGGGCGCCGCGC
>JBDTVB010000265.1:0-3978 GCA_040007415.1 Anaerolineaceae bacterium | reverse complement strand
CTACACGGTGACGGGTGGCGGTACAACGTGGAGTAAAGCGCGGAAAGCCGCCCTTTCGCGGCCGCGGCAACGAAGCGCATTCGCGGCCGCTCGTCCGAAAGAGATAGTCCCCCGGGGAAGAGCAGAAGTCTGCCCGGACGCCGAGCATGGATGCTTCAGCGAGCGCGGTCCGCTTCGAGCTCGCGAAGGTCGGCTTTGCGCAGAGTGCGGAGCTTCAGCAGGTGAATCGAGACGCCCAGGCCAACTGCCCCGAGCGCGAGCCCAACCCACGGGTTGCCGACGATGTAGAAGGCGATCGCCAGACCGGCCCAGAGCGTGGCGAGCGACCAGATCTTCGTCCCCAGCGTGGCCCCGCGGTGCTCACGGTAGTTTCGCAGGTAGCGGCCGAAGAGCCGGTTTGTGGTCAGCCAGCGGTAAGCGGCGGGCGAGCTTCGACCGAAGCAGAGCGCCGAAAGGAGCAGGAAATCGGTGGTCGGGAGGAGGGGGACGAACAGCCCAACAAGGGCGATGGCAACGAAGATGAAGCCGGCCGACATGAGGCTCCAGCGGATCAGCCGGCTACGTGAGATGGCGAGGCGCGTGAGCGAAACTCCCATAGCTGTCATTTCGTCAAACCTCCCCCCTGCGTGGAAGGTTTAGTATGCCACACTTGGGACGATGTGTGCGCGGGATCTGCCTGCCAGGACACGGTTGCTTCCCGCGCTCTCGGGGCGCTCCGATGCATCCACCATCGCCGGCGCGGTAGTCCCGGTGACTACCAGGTGACGCGGCGGAGCTTGCCATCGCTGAACAGGTATGCGGTGCCATCCTTCACCGCGAAGGCACTGGCTGCGCGGAAGTCCTTGTGCTTGTACTGGCGGCTGAAAAGTCCATCCCGGCGGAAGACCACGATGCGGTCGTTGGTCGCGTCCAGCACCGCGAGTTCACCGTTCTTCGCAAGCGACTGCACCGATTCGTCTCTGAGGAGCCGCTTATCGATGCCCGCTCCCGAGAGGGTCATCGCCAGCTGGCCGCTGAAGCGGTGGATCGTCCCGTTCACATCGGCAGTGAGGATTTCGCCGTCGAAGGTCAGCCGGCGCGCGGAGGCGAGGTCTGGGCTTTGCAGCAACTTCGCCGGCGCGGCGCCAAATGCACCTTCGTTCTGCGCAAAGCGATAGACCGTGGACTGGGCGGAATCGAGCACATAGAGGTCGCGGCCAAAGGTCGCGATGTCGTCGATCGTCAGGCCGGTGGGCGCGGCAAACGTGAGTTGGCGAATGCCGTTGGCAGGGGTGAAACTCCAAAGCTGGCGGCTGGCGTCGGCGATCAGCAGTTCAGCGCCCACGCCGTCGGCGACCTCGAGGTAGGCCGTCGCCAGCGGGCGTCCGCGCTTAGCATCCTTGTCCTCGGTGTAGACAACCTTCGGTTCGCCGCCAGCCAAGGGGATCGAGATCACCTGCCCCGAAGCGGAGTCCAGCAGATAGGCCCGTTCTGAACCGATGCTCATGCGCGAGATAGCGACCGGCTTATCCCCAAACTGCCCGAGCGACGCGATCACTTCGACGCTGGCCGGGGCCTTGACGGCGTCGGCGACGACGATTGCGGCGTTCACCTGAACCGTCAACGCGGTCTCTTCCGGGCCATCCGCGCGCAGCTCCCTGGCCTGCAGCAGTTTCGCCTGGGCCTCGCTCAGTGCCTTGCGGCGTTCGGCCGGGTCTTGCTGGGCACCCGCCGTGGCGAACTGCGTTTGGGCCTCCTGGAGCAGAGAGGCGTACTGCTGCCCGGTGTCCTGGCGGAACATGCCCGGCAGCGTGGCGAAGCCAACAAGCACCACGAGAATGCCCAGCCCAATCAGCATGACCAGCCAGGGCGGCGGCGCAGATCCGGTTGTGCGCCCACGCCCTCCGTAGGCGTCTCCGCCTTTCCAGCGCCGACCCATGTTGCCGCGCACGCGCACCAGTGAGCCCCCGGAACCGATGGGGGCCCCACTGTCGCCGGCAAGAGTCTCGTTCACGGCGTGGGTCCGCACTGCGGACCGCGCGCGGTGCTCAGCCGCCATGTCTTCAACTCGCGGCATCGTGTCGGCCTCATGGCCTGGGAGCGGGGGCGCCTCGTGTGGGCGCAACCCGCGAGTGAACGAATCGCGGCGCTCCCGCCGACGCTGATCGCTGTTTGAGAATTCCGCAGCAAGCGGAGCCTCCCGCCGCCCGGGGCGGGCGGTGCTGGCCGAAGCCGCAGTGGCATGAGCGAGGCCGAAGTCAGCGGCCCGTGCTTCGGCCTCTCCCGGCCGGCCGCTGCGCCCGTACTGCTCACCGGACACGCGGAGCAGCGGCGCCGGGACAGCCGCGGCAACCATCGCCCTAACTGGCGCCAGCGGACGACGCGGCGTTACTTCCAACAACTGGCGACGCGCGGCTATAACCACGTTCTCGGTGGTGTCATCAATAAACAGCACGGGTTGAAACGGATCATCGTCTGCGTCCCGGGGCTCGGCGCCCCGGCCCGCCGGCGGCTGGCCGGCCGTTGCGTCAATCACGAAGTCGTTCAGCGGAACGTCGGCGATGGGGAGCGCGGCCTTCCGGGCGACCGGACCGGTGACCAGCACGGCCGTCATGTTGCGGACGTGTTTAAGGAGTTGATAGAGGTTGCCGAGCACGCTGTCAGTGGAGAGACCGAGAACGCCTTCGATCAGTTCCACATCCAGCTGAGGCACCACCTGGGAGGAGAGGAGCAGCACCCGGTCGCCCTCTTTCAGGTCGACCCTGGTGAGCTGCGCATCAACCGGCCCGGCGCCGATTGGGACGGCGTGGGGGCCCTGGGTGAAGTAGCAATCAAGCTTGCCCTGGTGAAGATGGAAGGCCGCAGATGGGCCCGCCTGGGCGATCACCGCCTGGCCTCCGCGCCGTCCAAGCGCCGTTAGGCCGAGACTAACGCGGTGCTGCGCGATGCTCTTCTGGTTCCAATCTCGCAGGTTCCGCTCAGCTTCCTCGAAGAGGCGCATCAAGGAACCCGTGAGGCTCATATCGAATGTCCCGAACGCCTGGCCAACCGCCGAGACGACATGCCCGGCGAACGCGTCGCTCGCGGGGGACGTGCCTTCGGCAAGGATGTACAGTTCGGCGCGGTCATCCGCGGGGCCTTTACCGTGGAATACGCCGGCGTTTGGACCCCGGTCAACCGGCTCGCCATCAACGATTGCGAACTGGCCAACCTGAAGTGGTTCGGTCACATCCGACCGTCCTTCGCTTCGAAAAGATAGCCGCTCACGGGCTCACGGCAAGGAAATCGAGCACCCACTAAGCGCGAGAAACCATCATACCACTCGATCCGGCGCCCGTCCCAAGCGACTACGGGGGCCGCCGATTCCGAAAGACCCCAGTTTTGGTGCGGAGCGCACGCCAATTCGGCAGTCGGCGGCACCGGTACCGGCCAGCGACGGCTTTCCCGCACCGGCCTAGAATGCGCCCATGGAGCTGAAAGCCGTTGGATACGATGCCGACCTGCGAGTCGCCACAATTACCCTGAACCGTCCGCACCGCTTGAACGCCTGGACGGGCCGCATGCACACCGAGTACCGCTGGTGCCTGCAGCGCGCCGAGGACGACCCGGAAGTGCGCGCCATCATTGTGACCGGCGCCGGGCGGGCGTTCTGTGCGGGCGCGGATGCGACGGCGCTCGAAGGGCACATCGCCAAGGGCGGCTACGACCCCGGCACAAACGCGGCAGAGCTCGCGATGCCGGGTTACGGCGTGCGACCGGAGTTCGATGAGAACTTCGCCTATCACTTCGGCCTGACTAAGCCGGTGATCGCCGCGATTAACGGGCCGGCGGCGGGCGTTGGGCTGGTGTTGGCCTGCTATGCGGACATTCGCTTTGCCGTCGCCGATGCGAAGCTCACGACGTCGCACGGCAAGCTCGGGCTGCCCGCCGAATACGGCCTCTCGTGGCTGTTGCCGCGCCTCATCGGCGTCTCCCGGGCGAACGACATGCTGCTCTCCA
>JBDTVB010000264.1:0-3982 GCA_040007415.1 Anaerolineaceae bacterium | reverse complement strand
GCATGATCGGCGCGCCCTTGTAGGCGGGATTGTTGAGCACGAAATCCGGGTCCTTCTTCCACTCGTCGAAGGCAAACGGCCCGAAGCCGGTGCGCTCGATGCGCTTGAGGAACTCCTTCGAGATGATCTGGTCCGTATCCACGTCGGCGCGGTTCAGCGGGATCGCCCGGCCCTTCACGGTTTCAAACTTGTCCATCACGCGTCTCCTGAATCTATTTCCATGTCCGGATATCGACGAAGTGGCCAGCGATAGCAGCGGCGGCCGCCATCTGTGGACTGACCAGGTGGGTCCGTCCGCCGCGGCCCTGGCGGCCTTCAAAGTTGCGGTTCGAAGTTGAAGCGCAGCGTTCGCCGGGAAGCAGGATGTCCGGGTTCATGCCGAGGCACATCGAGCAGCCCGCTTCGCGCCATTCGAACCCCGCGGCCTTGAAGATGACATCGAGGCCTTCCTGTTCGGCGCGCGCTTTGACGAGCCCTGATCCCGGCACCACCATCGCTTTCACCGAGTCTGCTACCTTGCGCCCGCGCACCACCTCCGCCGCCACCCGCAGGTCTTCGATCCGCGAATTAGTGCAGGAGCCGAGAAAAACGCGATCGATCGGAATGTCCTCGATCGCTGTCCCGGCCTTCAGCCCCATATACGTCAACGAGCGCTCAGCAAGTTCGCGCGCACCCTCGTTGGCCGCCTCTTCTGGCGCGGGCACCCGGCCGCTCACCGGCACGCTCTGCGCGGGCGTTGTCCCCCACGTCACGTGCGGCTCGATTTCGGAGCCATCAAGCGTTACGTAGGTGTCGAACTCTGCGCCCTCGTCGGTCGTCAGCCCGCGCCACTCTTCGAGCGCGCGATCCCAATCGTCGCCCTTCGGTGCGAAGTTGCGTCCTTTCACGTATTCGAAAGTCGTCTCATCTGGCGCAACCAGCCCCGCCCGCGCCCCGCCTTCGATGGTCATGTTGCAGACCGTCATCCGGCCTTCCATCGAGAGCGCGCGGATGGCCTCGCCGCGATACTCGATCACGTGCCCGACGCCGCCCGAAACGCCGATCTTGCGGATGATCGCCAGGATTACATCCTTGGCCGTCACGCCAGGGTGCAGTTCGCCGTTGACCTCCACGCTCATCGTCTTTGGCTTTGACTGCGGCAACGTCTGAGTGGCCAGCACATGCTCGACTTCGCTGGTCCCGATGCCGAATGCCAGCGCCCCGAATGCGCCGTGGGTAGCCGTGTGACTGTCGCCACAGACGATGGTCATCCCCGGTTGCGTGAGGCCCTGCTCTGGCCCAATGACGTGGACGATGCCCTGGCGAATATCGTTGACGCCGAACAGCGGCACGCCAAACTCCTCGCAGTTCACGCGCAGTTGCTCCACCTGCTGCACCGAGAGCTGGTCCGTCCATGGCTTGTCGCGGTCGGCGGTGGGCACGTTGTGGTCCACGGTCGCAAGCGTCAGGTCAGGCCGCCGCACCGTCCGCCCGGCAATTCGCAGCCCTTCGAACGCCTGGGGAGAGGTCACTTCATGGACCAGGTGGAGGTCGATGTAGAGCAAGTCCGGCTTGCCGGCCTCGCTTTTCACGATGTGGTTATCCCAGATCTTCTGGGAGAGGGTGCGAGGTTGCGACATGACGGCTCCGGCAGGGCGTGAAGTGTGTGAACCGATAGGGTATCGCACCCCGGCTCGAGCCGCATGGAGCTTACGGCAACGTTCCGTACCCTGGTGTAGATTCGGAAGGACACTCGTTCAAGGGTGGAAGGAGCTTCATGGACACAGCCGCCGGCTACCTCGTGCAGATTGGCAATCGCGACGGCACCTACACGCCGGTCGCCGTGTTCGCTGCGCAATCATCCGCCGACCAGTGCGTTGAAGAATTGAGAGCGAACGAAGGCGCGAACGTGCAGATCGCCTGGGGCACCGTGGTGCTCCACGTGGCGATACCTGCGAGATGCTCGTTCGAAGTTGCCATCGTGCCCCTGATTCCCGCAGGCGTCGCGCCAACGACCAGGCTCGTGGGCTAGCCGGCCGAACTCGCCACTCGCTACCCGCGCTTGCGAATGACTCCCGCAGACACCGCCAGTGAGGCCAATGCAAATCCGCCCAACACGGCCATCGAGTGGAGGGCGTGGGTGTCCGGAAGGCCCGTCAGCGTCCCGCGAATGGCATCCGCCGCGTACGTCGGGGGCATCACCACCGAGGCGTGCTGGAGGAAGCCCGGGAGCTGTTCGACTGGCATCATCACCGGCGCGAAGAAGACCACATAGAAGATGGTCAGCTGCGTCAGCGCGTTCGTCAGCTGCGGGTGCGGCGAAAGCACCGCCATCACGACGCCAACGCCCGCCAGGGACAGAAAGATGAGCAGCACCGCCGGGATGACCAGCGGGTCGATGGAGAGTGAGAAGCCGTAGTGCCACGCCCCGAGAACCACCGCGAAGATCACGCCTGGAGTTGCCACCATCGCCACTACCGTCATCTGGCTGAGCAGGTACGCCTCGCGGCTGATCGGCAGCGTGAGGAAGTATTCGAATCGGCCCAGCGTCTTCGATTCCGAGAGAAACTGCGGCAGCATTACCAGCCCCACCGTTGTGAACGCCTGAGTGGCGGCACCCGTCGTCACGTAAAGCGCGGCCGACTCGCTGATGTTTGGGATCAGGTAACCGAATCCCAGGATCAGCCCCGCGCACAAAGCGAACTGCACCATGATCATGAACCACAGATTGTTGCGCATCATTCGCAGGTGCAGGTTCACGAGTTCGACGTACTGGCCAAGCGGGTTCATGACGCCACCAAAGCGGTCTCGCGGTCGACCCCGCCCGTGCCCGGACCGCTGACCGCAGCGACGTAAATGTCGTCCAGGTTGGGCGGGCCAATGCGAAAGTCCAACAAAGTTCCTGCCGTGCGCAGCGTGGTCAGCCACGCGCTCACGAACGACAGGTCGGACTGCTCGAACAGGAAGCTTCCCACGGACCCTGGCTCAGCGGTCAGCGCCGGGTGCGGGACCACTTCTCCCGCGAGCACCAGTTCGAGACGCAGCTTCTCGGTCACCAGCGAACGCAGCGAAGCCGGGCTGCCTTCGCTCAGGATGCGGCCGTGGTCGATGATCGCCAGCCGGTGGATGAACCGTTCCGCCTCGGCCAGGTTGTGGGTCACCAGCAGCACCGCAGCGCCCGCCTCCCCAGCTTCGGAAACCAGATGCCACAGCGTCTGCCGCCGGATCGGGTCGACGTCGTTCGTCGGTTCGTCCAGCACCAGCAGCCGGTTCCCGGCCACCAACGCCGTTGCGAATCCCGCCAGCCGGCGGACGCCCCCGGACGCGGCGTGCATTGTGGTACTGCGAAATGGCTCAAGGTCCAGCCGCTCGATCAGCTCGTCACGGCGTCGCCTGGCTTCTCGTGACGACAGCCCCCGCAGCTTGCCGACCGAGTAGATCAGCTCATCCACATGCACGTCGCCGATATCGAATTGCCCCTGCGGCAGGAAGCCGACGGTGCGGCGCGCGAAGCCGGGATTCGCCACAACGTCCTGGCCATCGAGCCGAATACTCCCCGAAGTCGGCTTCAGCAGTCCGAGTACCTGGCGTACCAGCGTCGTTTTACCGGCGCCGTTCGGGCCGAGCAGCCCATAGACCTCGCCCGGCTCCAGCGCGAGTGAGAGCCCATCGTTGGCCAGGGTACCATTGCGGTAGCGCTTCGTCAGGTCACGAATCTCGAGCATCGGCACAGAAATGCCTCATTGAGGTTGATTCAGTGACGTTAGACCGAAGAAAATCAATTGTCAACTTCAGTTTCTTCATCTCTTGCCAAACTGACGCCTATCAGAGGGTCAGCCCGTTCATCCCGTCCCAGACGGCGCGGCTCTGCCTACGCGAGCGCCTCTCGCAGCGCACCACACGCCTCGGCCATGCCCTTCTTTGCTCCGTCCAACATGGCGGTCAGCTGCATGAAGACGTGCGGCATGTCCTCATAGATCGTGAGTGTGGCGGGACCGCCAGC
>JBDTVB010000263.1:0-3986 GCA_040007415.1 Anaerolineaceae bacterium | reverse complement strand
AGCCGTGCTCGTTTTCCTTAACTTCGAGCTTTTGCATCACCTCGGCGGGAGACACATGCTGCTTTAGCTCGTCGATCTCGGCGGGAAGAGTGACCGCGACTCCAAGGTGTTCGACGATCGCCTGGGTGAGGATGAGCAGGTGGGTGACTTCCCGTTCCGCCAACAGATTCACGTGTACGTCGAGTTCGGCACGGCGCTCCGCCAGGATTCCCATCCGATTCTGGCTGACGAGGACAAAGGTGGACAGAAAGATCGCCTCAAGAGACACGATCATCGTGAGCAGCCCGAACGGAAACTCATCGAACACCGGCACGGCGAACCAACCGCTGTTGGCCACCATCCACGCTGCGAACCAGGCGGCGTGAACGTAAACGAAGAGCATGCTTCCCGAAAAGCGCGTCATCGCGTCCGCAAGATGATCCTGGAAGGTCTTCCTCGCTTCGATTTTGCGCCGGCTGTCCACGAGCTGTTGAATGTTCTCGGCGAGCACGGAGTTTTCCGTCGACTGGTTGCCAGGTGAGGCGGGGCCTTCAGGCGAGGGGTTCATCGGCGTCGGCGACACCAACGCGCCGGAATCTGCCGGGTTGGATTCTTGTCGAACCAACGGGACACCCTCTGCAGACGGCATCTCCACTCTCCTGACGGAAGTAACTGCGTCGCTCAGAAGACGGGCATCGGGGCCTGGGTACTGGCACCAGTCGACTCGAGGCCAGTCCACCCGATTTGGACCGCTCTACGTGCGGCAGGCAAGGCTCGCCCAGTTGGAACGAGCCCTGCCTGCTCGTAGCTCAGCGCGCGCCGACGCCCGACCTACCGCCCACCTGCCGCCAAACGAACAACAAGATGAGGGCCCCGAACACAGCGATGAAGAAGCTTCCAAGATTGAAGCCGCTAACGCCGCCGAATCCCAGTGCGGAGCCGATGAATCCGCCGACGACCGCGCCAACGATCCCAACGATCGCTGTGACGAGCCAGCCCATGAAACCGCTGCCTCCAGGATCGTCACCCGGCATAATGACCTGAGCGATTGCTCCTGCAATGAGTCCAAATACAATCCATGCGATCAATCCCATTGGAATCGCCTCCTCGTTTTGTTGCCGCGAGCGTACCGAAGCCAGCATCCTTTTGGCATTGCGCCGAGGCGATTAAGCGTTTCAAACTCGTACCGTTCTCCAGACCAGCAGAGACCGCATACGCCCGGCTACTGCCACCTCTCGAAATGATTTGAATTATCGGACCACATCCGAAACGGGTTTGTTCGGTCCGATGGATGTCACAATTCAATCCAATTGCACTGGAACGATCCGCATCGAGCCTCCACGCCGGATAATAGGTGACGGAACCCGGCCGCAACCCCAAGCTTTGACTGCGGCCAATTTCGGAGGCCCTGGTGCAGGTCCAGAGAGTCCTGGAAAAGCGCGTATGAGTCGTCGCAACAAAGTGCCGGTGGCCACCTACAGGCTGCAGATGAACGCCGAGTTCACGCTCGCGGACGCGGCGTTGGCGGTGCCCGAGCTCGCCGCGCTCGGGGTCTCCCACGTTTACCTCTCGCCGATTTTTGCCGCCGTCCCGGGCAGCACCCACGGATACGACGTCATAGATAGCACCCGCGTGAGCCCGGAACTCGGCGGCATGAAAGCGCTGCGCGAGTTGGATGGGGCTCTGCGCCGACACGACATGGGACTCATACTGGACATCGTCCCGAACCATATTGGGGTGTTCGGCGCGCTGAACGTCTGGTGGCGGGATGTTCTTCGCTTCGGTCAACGCTCTGGTTTTGCGGAATTCTTCGATATCGACTGGGATCGTGATCGGAATGTGCACTCGGGCAGGCTAGTCTATCCGTGCCTTGACCGGCCGTTTGGCGCCGCCCTGGAGGAAGGCCAACTGACACTCGCCTACGACGGCGAGGAACTGGTCGTGCGGTACTTCGACGAATCGCTGCCACTGACCCCGCCGAGTTACCCCGCGGCGCTGGGTGTCCCCCCGCCAGACCTCGGCGACGCGCTTTCCGATCCTGGCGCGTTGTCGATGCTTTCGGACCTGCTCCAACGGCTGACGAGCACGAGTGCCGCCGCCGCGTCCAGAGACGTGGCTCGCATGTCCCGCATCGTCGCATCCGAGCCAGGACTTCGCAGATGGATCGACCAGCAGCTAGCGGAACGCAACGGGACGATTGGCGACCCCGCGAGCTTCGACCAGGTGGAAGGGGTGCTCGTCGCGCAGCCCTATCGGCTGGCCCACTGGCGGGTGTCCGGCGAAGAGGTCAACTATCGACGGTTTTTCGATGTCAACAGCCTGGCAGCGCTGCGCTCTGAAAGCCCGCGAGTGTTCACGGCGACGCACGGGCTCATCGTCCGCCTGATCCGCGGGGGGATCGTCACCGGCCTGCGGGTCGATCACGTGGACGGCCTCTACGCACCCGGCGAGTACCTCACGCAGCTTCGCGACTTGGTAAACGAGGCCGCGGACACTGGTGAAGGCAACTTCCCGATCTGGGTCGAGAAGGTTCTCGCGCGGGACGAACAGTTACCAGCCTGGCCGGTCGCCGGAAGCACGGGGTATGACTTCCTGGCCGTCTGCGGCGAGCTGTTGATTTCCGCCACTGGAGCTCGCGCCCTGGCCCGCGTCTATGACTCTTTCACGAGCACTCGCCACGTCTATGACGACGTCGCTTACGCCGCTCGCAAGCACGTCGCCGAGCGTTCCTTCGCGGGCGAACTATCGGGACTGGCCTTGCAGCTTCTTCGGCTCTCCCAACGTGAGCGGCACCCCCGCGACAACACGCTGGCCGAGCTTCGAAGGGCGGTCGCCGCGCTCGTCGCATGCTTCCCGGTCTACCGCACCTACTTTGATGACGAAGCCACCGATGTCTCGCAAGCGGCTTGGATCCGCGTCGCCGCTACTCGCGCCGTTCTGAAGGACCCCGACGTGATGCCCGAAGCGATGGACTTCCTCACCCGCGTGTTACTCCTTTCGCCAGCGCCGGATGCGGAGAACGAGCGCCCGCAATGGATCCGATTCCGGCGCCGCTTCCAACAGCTGACTGCCCCCGTAATGGCGAAGGGTGTGGAGGACACCACCATTTTTCGTTACAGCCGGTTGCTTGCTTTGAATGAAGTGGGCTGCGCAGCGGATTCGAACGGCATCTCGTCGGCGCGCGCTCACGCGTGGTTCAGAGAGCGAGCGAAAGACTGGCCGGCCTCGATGTCGGCCACCAGCACGCATGACACCAAACGGTCCGAAGATGTGCGCAACCGGCTCGCCGTATTGAGCGAACTGCCGCGCGAATGGGGATCTGCGGCGCGCACCTGGTCGCGGCTAAATGCCAGCAAACGACGCCATGCAGACGGTCGCGAGGTACCGAATCGCGAGACAGAGCACTATCTGTACCAGACGCTGGTGGGTGCGTGGGAAGGACGGGCCGACGAAACGTTCCGGGCGCGCATCTTAGAGCACATGACTAAGGCGCTGCGCGAAGCGAAGCTAGCGACGAGCTGGGCCAGAGTGGATTCTCGATACGAGGAAGCCGTGCTGGACTTCGTACGGGAAATTCTCGATTCCAACCAGTGCGGGACGTTCCTCGAGGAGCTGGATCGGTTTGTGGCGCGGATGAGGCCGGCCGCAGCGTTGAACAGTCTCGCGACGCTGACGCTGAAGTGCACTGCGCCCGGTGTCCCGGACTTTTATCAGGGCAGCGAACTGCCGATCTTCCAACTGACCGATCCGGATAATCGACGTCCTCTGAACATGGCGGGACTCAGCCGTGCCACCCACGCGGATGCGCCGGACCCGCCGTGGCCAGTTCTAGCGGAGACGAAGGCGTGGCTGACGAAGCGGTTGCTCGAGGTTCGCGGCAGCGCCCCCGAACTGTTCGCGAACGGAAACTACCGCTCGTTGGTCGCCACCGGCGAGCGCCGCACTAACCTGTTCTGTTTCCAGCGCGAACACGCCGGGCGGCGCGTGCTCGTTGTCGTGCCACGAGT
>JBDTVB010000262.1:0-4000 GCA_040007415.1 Anaerolineaceae bacterium | reverse complement strand
ATGCTTGTCAGCGGCCAGCGCGCGGCGAATGAACGTGCCGGCGGGCTCTTCGCCGCCAATGACTTCGACGACGATATCGATCGCCGGGTCATCCAGGACAGCATTCACATCGTTGGTGAGGACGCCCGGTTCCAATTCTACGGTGCGCGGTTTCGAGAGATCGCGGACGGCTGCCCGGCGGACAACCAGCGATGCGCCAACCTGGCGGGCGAAATATTCGCGCCGTTCGAGCAGCGCGCGAGCCACACCACCGCCGACAACGCCGAGGCCTACGATGCCCACGCCGATTTCACGTGTCACGGCGTCACTGGATGTGCTTCTCAGCCCACTTGATGTCTGAGAAATCGAGCGAGCGCTTAACCGTCGTGGTGTTCTTGAGATCCTTGGTCGCGTTATCGAGCTTGATCTGTGCGAGCTGGGTGATGTTGGTGGTCGAAAGTGTGCCCTGAGGGTCGCGGGATTCGACTTTGAGCACCCAGAAGGTGCCGTTCGCATCAACCGGGCCGGCGATTTCACCGTCCTTCACAGCGGCCAGGGCCTTGCTAATCGGTTCGGGCAGCAGGGCCACTGGCAGAGGGTCCATGATGCCGTCCTTCTGGCGCGAATTGAGGTCGGTAGACTCTTTCTGAGCGACCGTGCCCATGTCTTCGCCAGCTTTAATGCGAGCGAGAGTGGCTTCAGCCGCGGCCTTGTTGTTGGAGACTACGGCGCGGACGGACACTGTCTCGGCCGTGGTGCCGACTTCTTTTTCGTACAGGTCCAGGAGGCGGTTGTTGGCGATCGTGGCCTTTGTCAGGCGTCGATAGTTTTCGTCGCTCATCTTCACCGTCTTCAGCCTGGCCCGGTAGAGCGTATCGAACGAACTACCGCTGCCGGCTACAGGGACGCCAAGCTCCGCGGCAATCTGGTTGGTGATGTCCTCTTCGCTGATCGCAAGCCCGTTCTTGCTGGCGAGGAGCACGATGAGCTCCTCCGCTTCCAACTTCGAGAGCAGCGATTGCTCAAGCAGGGGAAGGCTTTGCCCAGAACTCTGGTTATCCTGGGCATACTTGAAAAGGCGGTCAGTGTAGTAGCGCAGCGACACCGACCGCCCAGCCACGGTGAGGATAGTTGACCGCGGCTGCCCGATGCTGTTGTCGTACAAACGGTAGCTGAGCATACCCACGACGACCAGTGCGAGAGCGGCAACGAAGGCAAGAATTGCGAAGCGCACATTGCGATCGGAGAGTTCGATTCCGGCCACTCGGCGTTGGTCCCGGTTGTGAGCGCGTGGGCGGGGGCGGGGAAGCCCGGTAGTTCGGTCTCGGCGTGCCATGTCGTCCCTTTCGGTTGGAGCTTTAGCCCCTCGTCGGGAAGACCCCGGTCTGGCGGATGTGCGAAAGCGTGTAGGGGAGAAGCGCGAGGTGGCGGGCACGCTTGATCGCAGTACAGACGAGGCGCTGGTGCTTCAAGCAGGCGCCCGTCTTGCGGCGCGGCTCGATCTTGCCGCGGTCGCTCACGAACATGCGAATGCGACCGATGTCTTTGTAATCGATGCCCTTAACGTGGTCCACGCAGAAGCGGCAGACCTTGCGGCGGCCACCGAAGCGGCGTGGGGCCGGACGTGACGGGCGGTCCCCATCTCCGCGTTCTGGGCGCTCAGATCGCTCTGGCCGTTCGGATCGTTCTTCGTAACTCATGATGTGATTCCTTCCCGATGGGTCTGTGCGCTTGCGGCGCACCGGGTGATGGAAGGAGCAAAGCTCCCGCCGTTGGTGTTATTCGAACGGCAAGTCGTCGACATCGATGTCACCGCCGCCTGCAGCAGCGCCGCCACCGCCGCCGTTGCGGGGGCCGTTGTAGCCCCCGGTGCGCTGCTGTGGCCGGCCGCCGCCGCGTGGAGCGCCATCGCCCCACTCGTCTCCGCCGCCGCCAGCGCCTCCCTGCCCGGGTTCGCGCCGCTCGAGGATTTTAAGGTCGTTGGCGATGACTTCGGTCATGTAGTGCTTAACGCCCTGGTCATCATCCCAGGTTCGAGTGGAGAGGCGGCCTTCAACGTAGATCTGCTTGCCCTTGGTGACGTTCTGGCTGATGCGTTCTGCGAGGGCGGCCCAGACGATGATGTTGAACCACTCCGTCTCTTCCTTCCACTCGCCATCAGCGCCTTTGAAGTTGCGGTTCACAGCAAGGCTGAATTTGGCCTGCGGTGTACCGTTGGCGAGGTAGCGGAGTTCCGCATCCTTGCCGACGTTGCCAATGAGCATCACTTTGTTCAGGCTTGCCATGGTTCCAAGCTCCTCGAAACTACGCTTCTGGGGCTGCTTCCGTATCTGCGGGTGCGGCAGCGGCTGGCTCTTCGGCGATGACTTCGGCTACGGGAGCCTCGACTGCGACCGCCGGGGCTTCCACCACCGGGGCTTCGGCTACCGGGGCAGTGGCCTCGGCGGGGGCGGTCGGCGCCTCCGCTGCCGGTTCGGCGACGGCTTCTTCAACAGCGACGTCAGCTGCCTCGCTCACCGGTTCGGCAGTGGTTGCTTCGGCAGGGGCCGCGACCGGTGCCTGGGCCGCAAATCCGGGCTGTTGACGCGGTTCTCGCGGCGGCAATGGGAGCGGCAGTTCATCGGCGCGGACGATCAGGTGGCGGTAGATGCGCTCATCGATCCCGAGCGTTGCTTCCAGCGGCGCGACTGCGTTGGGCTCGAATTCGACGCGGGTGACAATGTAGTCGGCGTCGATCACCCGGTTGATGGGGTAGGCCATGCGCCTGCGCCCCCAATGATCGACCTTGAGCAGCTTCCCGCCACGTGCTTCGATGACCTTGGTAAGAAGTTCGACGCTGGCCTCTGGGCCGCCAGCTTCCTGGACGGCGAGGTCGTAGACCACCGTCAATTCATATTCCCGCAATGGAACCTCATTCAACCGGGGCGATGGGTTTGCCCGCCGAAGCGGGCCGGACTCCCGGCACGAACCGTCAGCCTAGCATTGCCCATGCTTTCACTCAATGAGGGGGATTGCGGGGTGACGAGGCGGACTGACCGGGTTGCCTCGCCACGTGCGTGGGCCGCCGTCCCGGGTCAGTTGTCGCTGATCCCTGGCACCGGGTAGGTCTTGGCGAATTCCGCGACCTCACGGCGCACGCCTTCGCGCACGCCCTCACCGTCCGGGTCTTTGAGGACGCGCATGATCCAGGCGGCCACTCGCCGCATCTCATCCGGGCCCATCTCCCGCGAAGTGAGTGCCGCCGTGCCTATCCGCAAGCCACTGGTGATGGCGGCGGAGCGCTGGTCGTACGGGATGGTGTTCTTGTTGGTGATAATGCCCGCGCCCTGGAGGGCGTTCTGAGCCTTGAGCCCGCTGATCCCGACTGAGTTGCAGTCAGCGAGGATCAGGTGGTTGTCTGTGCCGCCCGAGACGAGGCGCAGGCCGAGGCGGATCAGTTCCTCCGCGAGCACGGTTGCGTTGCTCACGATCCTGGCCGCGTAGACCTTGAACTCGGGCTTGAGTGCTTCGCCGAAAGCGACCGCTTTGCCGGCAATCGTATGGAGATGGGGGCCGCCCTGGGTACCAGGGAACACCGCTTTGTCAATCGCGTCCGCGTGTTGGATCTTCGAGAGTGCAAGTGCCCCGCGCGGGCCGCGGAGGGTCTTGTGCGTGGTGGTGGTGACCAGGTCCGCGTACGGCACGGGCGACATGTGCACTCCACCGGCGACCAGGCCCGCGATGTGCGACATGTCGACCATCAGGAGCGCGCCAGCCTCCTTCGCCACCGATGAGAAGGCGGCGAAATCGATGGCCCGCGGATAGGCGGTAGCGCCGGCGACGATGATCTTCGGCTTCGCTTCGAGGGCGAGGGCGCGGACCACGTCCATGTCGATCGCCTCGGACTCGCGGTCCACCGTATACGGGACGAAGTGGTAGAACTGCCCGCTGAAGTTCACCGGCGAACCGTGGGTAAGGTGCCCGCCCTGGCTGAGCTCCATCCCCATGATCGTGTCGCCAGGCTTCACGAAGGCGAGGTACG
>JBDTVB010000261.1:0-4025 GCA_040007415.1 Anaerolineaceae bacterium | reverse complement strand
GCCGAGAAACTGGTCCCGCCTTCAAGGCCGGTGTCGGCGTAGGGACTGCTCAGCCCAATATCTGACCGTGCAGTGCTCACGATGTGGTTGCCGGGCGCCGCAAAATCGACCGCTGGGCCGTAGGCGCTGTACTTTGCCCAAGTGTTGCCGTTCAGATTATCGGAAGCTCCAACAGCAATGACGTTAGGGAGGTCCGTGTAGGCTGCCGGGTAACCGACAGCGGGGTTCGCATCCTGGCCGTAGTTACCGGCGGCGGCGACGATGATGATGCCAGCATCCTGGGCGGACTTCACCGCCGCCCGTAAATCGGCCTGATCGCTGTGCGTGGCGAGGCTGAGGCTGATGATGTTCGCGCCCATGCGCCGGGCGTACTCCACGGCCTGGGCGACGTTCGAAACGTCACCCTGCGGTTGCCCCTGGTTGCCGGAGCCGCAATCGAGCACCTTGATCGGCATGATGCGGACATTCCAGGCGATGCCAGCGATACCCAACAGGTTGTTGCCGGAAGCGCCGATAATCCCGGCGGCAAGCGTGCCATGCGAACCAACGTGCGAGGGGCCGTTGCCGTGGTCATCCCGCACGTTTCCCGTTGGCGTATTGCCTGTGCCCGTAGCGTTGGAGTAGCCACAGATCGCCGCCCGGCTCGGCGTCAGGTTGACGAACCGGCAGCCGTAGCGATCGTTGATACAGCCGTTGCTATCGTGATCCACGCCGTCGCTGAACGAGTCGTTGGGATTTTCCCAGATGTGACCGGCGAACTCCGGGTGGCCGAGATCGAGGCCGGTATCGAGCACCGCCACGATGATCGTGTTGTTGCCGGTTTCGATGTCCCATGCCTCGGGAGCGTGAATCGGCGCGAGGTACTGGGCCTGGGTGACGCCGAGGCCCAGCGCGTAGTAGGGGTCGTTAGGAAGATCCGCGGCGTACACCATGGCATCGGCCTCGGCGGATTCTACGGTCGGCAGGGTGCGGAGTTCGGCGAGGAATTGGTCGCGCGATTTGCCTTTGGGAACGGCGACGCGTTGGAAGCCCTGCTCGGCGAGCGTAGGCGGCTGGCCGTCCTTGCGCAACGACTCGCGCGCACCGCCGGCGAACTTGACCACCACGTAGTCGGCCGGAACGTCACCGGGGGCCGCCGCGGCACTTCCAAGCGGCGACCCGAAGAGGGTGGCGAAGATGCAGAGGGCCAGCAGGCTCAGCCATCGCACGCGCACTCGCTCCCCCGTTCCTTGTCGCCCGTTAGCCCCCGCCAAAGCCGGGCGTAGGGATCGGCGTAGGTACTGGCGCCGCCCGGTTTCCGAGGATACGGTCGTCCATTATCACCGCTATGTCACGTGCCTGGTCGACAGTGACGAATTTGTCCGACCCGTTGATCTGAACGACAAAGACGGCGTTCCCTCGCCGGACAAGCATCCTGTAGTACGCCGAAATCTGGTCAGATGTGCCGACCGTGCCGCTCACCAGCTTGTAGGCGTTGGACTGGTTCCCCAGCTGTTTGGTTGGCACTTTCTGAGCCCCGGGACGGGCGAGGTAGAACTTGTCCATGAACTCGTAAGCCTGGGTGGCGCCATCGATTGTCTGGAAGAGATACGCCTCGGCCTGCACGTAGTAACGGCCGCGAAGGAGGTCGGCAGCCAACCCATCGGGCTGGTAGGCCACCTGGTAGCCATCAACAATCCGCCAGGCGTTCGCCTTGTCTTCGCCCTCTTTGTTATTGACGAAGAGGTAACTGGAGGAGAACGTGCCGAGGTTCAAGGCGAAGGACTCTGGCACGTTGACTTTCATCCCCTTCGGCACTTCGTCAATCGAGGGAACGACCTGACTGGCTACGCCGCGCGATTCCTTCTCGGGGCCGCCGGTCGTGCCGCCAACGCTCACCGAGGGCCGGGTAGCGGTGGCGGTTGGCCCAGACGCGCCGGGAGTGGTGTCTTTCACCGTCTGGCTGACGTCCGTGCCGCCGCCGCAGGCTGCCACAAAAGCCGCTGCGCCCACCATCAGTGCCCCGATGGGCAGCGCCAGCCGCCGGAAGGCGCTCACTTCTTCGGTGTCGCCGCAGGTGTGTAGTTGCTGGTCGGCGTTGGCTCTACCGCAGTCGCCTTGCCCAGCGCCTTTTGGTCCACCATGTAGGCCATCTCACGAGCGGTATCGATCTTCATGAAGCCATCGGCGCCGTAGGTGAACACAACGGACACCAGGTTTCCCCGGCGGAACAGGTAGTAGTGATATACCGAATTCACGGAACTGGTTGGCACCTTGCCTTCGATCCGCTGAAACGCCACATGCTGGTTGCCAACCGGCTCAGCGGTCTGCGGTTGGTTGCCGGGCGTCGCCTTCAGGTAGCTGCTGAAGCGGTCAAATGCCTTCTTCGCGCCATCCTGATCAGCGAACAGGTGCGTTTCGATCTTCGAGTAGAAGCCGCCCTGGAGGACGGCCTTTTCGCGCCCTTCCGGCGTGTAGCCGGTTTCGTACCCGCCCTGGTAGCCCCACTGCTTGAGTAGCGTCTCGCCTTCCTGTGGCGAAGCAAAGACCGGCGCCTTTGCGTAGTCGGCCGCCGTTAGCTGGAGAGTGGCCGGGATATCGACGATGAAGTCTATCCCCAGGTCGGCCTGCGCTACGGCGAAGCGGCTGACCGGCATGGTCAGGTTTGGCGCAGCCGAATTGTCGTTCGTCGAGGTCTTGGACGAAGCAGCCGAAGGAGTACCCGCAGAGGCGCCATCGCTGCTGCTGCAGGCAACCAATGCTGGTGTAAGGATGGCCGCGCAAGCGCACAAAAAAGCGGCGCGGGCGGGCCGAAGGAGCCGGGGGGGCATAGAGACTCCGGAACGAATGTACCCCGAGTGTACGCAGCAGCCCCGTTTGGCGGAAGAAAAGAAGGTAACGGCGCAGCAAAGAGCCAACGCCCGGATGCGAAACCGCTGACTGATGGAGCGCGCTAACGTATAGCCCACGCCTATCGCTCACCTCCAAGCTATCCACTGGCAGCGCTTCCTCCCACACCGTACAATTGGCTCCATCGTGCGCCCTGGGGCGGCGGGGCCGTGTGCCTCTTCGTACCCAGCACTCAGCACTCAGGAATCACTCAATGGAAGACGTCATCATCGCCAGCGGTGTGCGCACCGCGATCGGCAAGTTCCAGGGTTCACTTTCGGAAGTTTCCGCCTCCGACCTCGGCGCGCACGTCATCCGTGAAGCCGTCTCCCGCGCCGGCATTGCCCCGGAGAGCGTGGACCAGGTGATCATGGGCATCGTTGGCCAGGTGGCGGAAGACGCCTACCTTTCGCGTCACTCCACGGTCAAAGCCGGCCTGCCGATTTCGACCCCCGCGATGAACGTCAACCGCATCTGCGGCAGCGGCCTCGAAGCGATCAACTCCGCATCGCGCCTTATTCAAAGCGGCGACGCGGACGTTGTGGTTGCCGGCGGCGCCGAGAACATGACGCGCATGCCCTACTACCTTCGCAAGGCCCGGGGCGGCTACCGTCTCGGCCACGACAGCATCGAAGACGGCATCATCCACCTTCTCAGTGACCCGTTTAAGGGCTACCACATGGGGATCACCGCCGAGAACCTGGCCGAGCAGTTCGAAGTGAGCCGCGCCGCCCAGGACGAATTCTCGGCAGAAAGCCAGCGCCGCGCCCTGAACGCCATCGACCAGGGCTACTTCAAGGAGCAGATCGCCCCACTGACCGTCAAAGTTGGCCGCGAAGAGAAGGTCTTCGATACCGACGAATACCCGCGCGCCACGACCGTGGAGGCACTCGCCAAGATGCGCCCGGCGTTCAAAGAAGGCGGTGTGGTGACGGCGGGCAACGCCAGCGGAATCAACGATGGCGCCTCCGCGCTTGTCCTGATGTCCGCGACAAAGGCAAAAGAGTTGGGCGCCAACGCACGCATGCGCGTCGTGGCCCGCGCCGAAGCCGGGGTGGACCCGGCGATCATGGGCAGCGGCCCGATCCCGGCGATTCGCAAAGTGCTCGCCAAGGCCCAGATGACCCTCGACCAGATCGACGTCATCGAGCTGAACG
>JBDTVB010000260.1:0-4027 GCA_040007415.1 Anaerolineaceae bacterium | reverse complement strand
AGGGCTGGACGACTGTGCACCTGTTCTGGGCCGAGACGCCCACCCTGTTTCACGCGCGGAACCCGTTCCCGCCGGGCGGTGTCGTCGAGGACCCTGCCACCGGCGCTGCAGCCGCGGCGTTCGGCGGCTACCTCAGGGCGCTGCATCTGGTCCCGGTCCCGGGCCGCATCATCATCGTGCAGGGCCAGGACATGGGTGCGCCGAGCCGGTTGATCGTCGACCTCGACGATTCCGCCCCGGGCGTCGAGGTCACCGGCCGCGCCACCCGTCTGACTGCTGCAAACAACGGCTGATCGGACACCGCAATGCGATACGCACGCCTCGAAACCTCCTCAGACAGCGGCAGTTGTCGCATCTCCGCCGCTCAACGTAAGGCAACCCTTGCCGCCGGGGGGCCGGCTACAAGGTGACCGAACTGGTTAGTGGAGGTCCATGACGTAGGACTCGCCGTCGCGGCGCATACCCAGCCGCTCGTAGTACGGCGCCACCATCCCGGCCGGCGTGACCACCTTGCGGAAGCCGCGATCGTGGAACAACCCGCTGCGGCGATAGACGAACTCCCCCGGCGAGAAGTCGCGGAACCGGGGCGTCACGTAGTCGAGCACGACCTGGGCCACACCGTTGCCCGCATCGCGAACCAGCACGACGCCAACGGTCTCGGCGCCACGCTCCACGAGGTATGCCGTGTGCCCTGGTGCCGCACCGTCCCAGAGGAATCCGGGCTGGAACTTCTCGATGTCACCGGCATGGACCCGCAGCGTGTAGCGCAGGTACTCGTCGAGCGGCCCGACCTCGAGCACCTCGAACGCGACTTCCGAGTGCCGTTCGTTGGTGAGCTTGCGGATGAACCACAGGTTGATGCCGCAGAGAACAACGTTCATGGCAACCATCGGCCAGATACCGAGCACAGCGTTGAAGATCACCAGAATGACGCAGGCGACGAGGTTCAGCAGCCGGAACCTCAGCACCCTGGCCTGCATCAGCGAGTAGATCAGCAGCGCCGATCCTGCCCAGCCAAGAACGTCCAACCAACCCATGTCAGGAGCCTAGTCCGGGCCAGACATGGTGCCGAAGACGCAACTGCACCCAAGGGAGGAAGACGCTTCCGCCGCGACCGCCCCTGTTGCATGATGACCTCATGGCCTACCTGAAACCGTCAGCGACAACCAAGTTCTTCAACAGTCTCGCGATGCGCAGCACCATGTGGGACGTGCACACCCTCGAGGTTGCCAGGCGCAACGCCGCTGAACCGCAACGGGTTCCGGTCATTCCGCTGGAGCTCGACGACTCTCTGTTCATCGTGTCGACGCGCGGCGAGTCCGACTGGGTGAAGAACGTGCGCGCGGCTGGGATCGTCCGGCTGGGTCAGAAGGGCAACCTCAAGACGTATGCCGCAACGGAGGTCCCGGCAGATATGCGCTCGGCCGTCATCGCGGCCTACCTCAAGAAGGCTGGGCGCGAGGTGAACGGCTACTGGAAGAAGCTCCCCGACGACGCCGACCACCCGACGTTCAAACTGACTCCGAGCTAGCCGATCCGCTGGGAACAGGCGTGTGACATGCCTAAGCCAGACGAAATCGGCGGTCGGGATCGAGGCCTGCCTGGCCCGTCTGGCCTAACCCTCCTCGGTCTTCTTGGCGGCGTCGTCGTCGCTGCAGCGCTGGTCGGACAACTCACCGCCACCGACCCGCCCTCGTTGCCCCCCACTGCGGTTGCCACCACTTCCGCCAACCTCACGGCGACACCGGAACCTGACAGGCCGATCGGTGTTGAGTCGCTCAGACGGTGTCCGTTGCCCTTGGGCGCGCTGACCCTGGGCGACAATCTGCAAGTGCCTGGCTTGGCCATCGACATCTGGGACTGCGCCGCCCTGACGCAGGGGCCCTGGTCCCTGGTCATCAGAGCCTCCGATGGTCACTTCGGGGTCAGAAGTGCAGTCGTGACCTTCCCCTCCCCCTTGAACCAGGCTCTCCGTTCGCCCACGGATCTGCGTCTCCCCCTGCCAGAGGGCGGGCCGCAACCCGAACACGCAGAATCCATGACTCCCGTGACCAAGCCACCAGGCGGAATGTGGAACAGAGATAGTCAGTCGCTTACCTGGCCGGTCGGCGGCGCCGAGGCCCTGATCGTCGGAGACCTCGGGCTGGCGCAGCTCGCCGACCTCGCGATGCAAGTCATCGTCGGCGTGGACGGATGGCCACGGTTGTCGGTCCCGTGGCTCCTAGACAGTTTCGCGCCAGAATTGGTGACCACTTTTCGTTCTCCGGCTATGCACCATGTGCGCTACCCAACCGGGGACTTGCGGCAGGAGAGCAAGCTGGGAAACGGTCAAGTCTGGACGGGAGTATCCACGGGAGCATTCTTGGAGAGCAAGGTGTTCGTGGAGCGCGCGAATCCAGCGGGGTTGGTACGCGGCCACCAGGCGATCTACTCCAGCAGTCTGTACCCGCAGTGGCTTGCCCTCGGTCCGGACTCCGGCACCTTGGCTTGGGAGTCCGCCCCGGGCGAGGTGACCTTTATCGGGTTCAGCGGCACCGCAAACAGGGCGGTGGCCATTGAGGTCTTACGTGAACTGGCGAACAAGGGCAGCGTGCTGACTCTCGCCCAATGGGAGAGCAGGGACCGCGCTCAGGTCGACTCGAAACCAGATCCTCTGCCCTTGGATGTCCCGGGACTGGGACCGGGCTGATCGTCGATGCCACAGGGATTGAAGCACTGGGCTGACCGTGAAGCCCCCCTAGGATGCAGGGATGACGCGCCATGACCCGGTCCTCATCAGCGGTTGTTCATCGGGCATCGGCGCCGCCACCGCGGCTGCCCTGGTCCAGGCCGGGCACACCGTCTATGCAACAGCCCGACGGACAGAGACACTGGCCGATCTCGTGGCGATGGGTTGCCACCCGCTGGAGCTGGACGTGACCTCCGAGGACTCGATGATCGCGGCCGTGCGTGCTGTCGAGGCAGAGAACGGAAAGGTCGGCACGCTGATCAACAACGCCGGGTACGGCGAGTACGGACCCATCGAGGAAGCCGACCTCGACCGTGTGCGAACCATGTTCGAGACCAACGTGTTCGGGCTCGCCCGACTCTCCCAGCTCGTCCTGCCCGCGATGCGTCGTTCGCGTTCGGGTCGCATCGTCAACATCGGGTCGATGGGCGGGCGGATCACCTTCCCGGTCGGCGGTTTCTACCACGCAACCAAGTACGCCGTCGAAGCCATCAGCGACGCGCTTCGGGTCGAGGTCAAGCCCTTCGGCATCGACGTCATCCTGGTGGAACCGGGCCTGATCCGCACCAACTTCGAGAGCCGTGTCAACGAGGGGCTCGAGGCGAGCGTTCCCTCCCACGGTGAGGACACGGCATACGCCGACCTGTTGGCAGCGAGCGGCAAGAACACGGCCAGCGGTTACGCGAGCGACTTCATGACGACCAGCCCGGAGGCAGTCGCCGCGGTCATCCTCAGGGCGGTCGAGTCGACCAGACCGCGCGCCCGTTACGTGGTCAGCTCCGCTGCAAGAACCCTGATCAACCTGAGGCGATTCGGCGGCGATCGAATGTGGGACGCGACCATGCGCAACCGGTTTGACCTCTAGCTCGTTGAACACCGAGCTCGCCACAACCGTGCGGCTGTTGGGAGACAGATGACGCTCACGCCGTATGACGCGCTGCGCCGGATCGCGTACCTGCTCGAGCGTTCTCGGGCCGGGACCTATCGCGTCCAGGCGTTCCGCGGCGCAGCAGCTACGGTGCTGGCAATCGACCCTGCCGAGCTCAGGTCACGCGCCACCGAGGGCACGCTGACCGTTCTCCCCGGCATCGGTTCAGCTACCGAAGCGGTCATCCGCGAGACGCTGGAAGGCGAGCTCCCGGCATACCTGAAGTCGTTGGAGGACAAGGCAACTGAGCCGCTGGTCGCAGGCGGGCTCGACGTACGCGCGGCTCTGCGTGGCGACCTGCACTCGCACTCGGACTGGTCCGATGGCGGGTCCTCGATCCAGGAGATGGTCGTGACGGCCATGGACCTGGG
>JBDTVB010000259.1:0-4035 GCA_040007415.1 Anaerolineaceae bacterium | reverse complement strand
CGCTGGATAAATGAGGGTGGAGCCGGTGGCAGCGTTTCGGCGCACCTGGAGTTGGTGAAGGCCTTTGCCTTTGCCCTGGAGCTTCGGCAGGAGCTCGTTCACCCACGGGTCTGCGATCGGGCAGGTATCAACCTTCAGCAGACCACGACCGCGACGATGGATGAAGCCAACATCGCCCCAGTTCTTGCCAGTCGAAAAGCGCAAGTGATTGCGATAGCTCCAGGGGTCTGCGGCACCAACGATGGGGCGGACTACGGACTCATCCAGGTGGCCGATGCGGCGCAACTGTTCGCGCACCACTGCCTCCTTGGCTACGAGTTGCGCGGGGTAGCTCATGTGTTGCAATTGGCAGCCGCCGCAGCGGCCGAAGAGCTCGCACTTGGGCTCAACGCGGTCCGGGGACGCCTCAAGGACGTTCACACAGACGGCTTCAATGTAGTCCGGGTGGGGGTGCTCGATTTCCGCCTCGACGAGTTCTCCGGGGGCGGCGTAGAGGACGAAGGCGACGCGGCCGTCTTCCATGCGGGCGAGCCCAGCTCCGCCAAAGACGAGGGATTCGATGCGAAGCGTGACGCGTTCGCGAGGCTGGTCCGTTAGGTCGCGAGGACGTCGTTTGCTGCGCATGATCGCAGGGTAGGGAACGGGGAGCGCTGGGGCGAATCGGGGGGCGTGGGGCGCTTGCCCGTGGGTAGCCCGGCCCCTACCATCGAGGAGTTAGCGCGTGGCCCCGTGGTGTAGCGGCCTAACATGCCACCCTGTCAAGGTGGAGATCGGCAGTTCGAATCTGCTCGGGGTCGCCATAACCCGCTACTTTACGATAACCCGCCCACGAGGCGGGTTTCGTGTTCTGTGAACTTGCCTCGAAGTTGAGCGTGTCAGGACCAGCGAGATTTAATCGCGGCTGCCACACCGTCCAGCCCTGGAACGAGCTCCCAATTCCCGACGCTGTGCCCGCGGACCCACGGCCGCGTGCAGCTCAGCGGACTCGCGGAGGAGACGGAAGGGCTCGCGAAGGCAATCAACTCGTCCGATGAGCCGCGACACGCACAATTACCCTCCGTACCCTCAGCCGCTTGAACCACCGCGGCCTTGTGCCCGACGGGCTCGGTGAGAACCGCGAGGCGACTTTGAGCCCCGCCGCGATTCGTCAAGAGGTGCTTCACAATCTGACGCCAGTAGAGCCCTGCGAGGCGCGATCCTCGGGCCTCTCCAGTCCACGCCGCCCGACCGCAGGGAAACGAACCTCCCCGAACCCGGCGCGCCCCCTTTCACTGTTCGCTCGCTTGGCATTACACCGGCAGGCTCCTAGGCTGACCAAGGCTCCACCTCCCAGGCGGTATCGCTTTGAACAGCTACACCCTACCTGAGAGCTGGAGCCCTTCCATGAATTCGTGAGACGCCATCGTCCCCTTCTGTCTGCTTGACCATGGCGGAAGACCGTGCTAGAAAGCGTGTCATTTTTCGCAGAGGAGACACACTTCCAGGTTATGACATCCAATCGAAACGCCGCCATCGTGGGCATTCTCTTTGCGGTCCTTTACGGCGCTGGCATCTTCATGACGGCAGGTCAGAACATTTTCCTCGATGACGTCGACGCCAAAGTCCTTGCGGATTGGGAGGACGCCAACACGGCGGTGACAATCGCAGGAGCGTACCTCTTCACGGTGTCGGCGCTTGCCTTCGCGCTCTTCGTTTTGCACCTCCGCGCCAGGTGTGTAGCTCGTGGACACGCGCCGGAATTCGCAAACGCGGGCGTCCTCCTTGGAGTCATTGCGATAGTCGTGATGGCGATCGGTTTCCAGGGCGACGTCGCCCTGTGGGTCGGAAGCACATTCAACGGCGATTTCGATCCGACGGCCGACACCATTCGGGCGATGGCTTCGCTCGGGTTCAGCGTCGTCGTGATCGTTGGCGCCCCTACCATGGCGCTGGCAGTCGGCCTCCTGTCCTGGGAGATGCGCACTGCGCTCGCTCCATGGGTAGGGTGGCTTGGCCTGGTCTGTGCCCTGGCGCTTCTCGTCTCCGTCTTCAGGTTCCCGCTCATGGCTTTGCCCATTTGGACAATTGCAACCAGCATCGCGCTGCTACGGAGCAAGGAGTCCGCGCCCGCCTGATCGATCGCACCTCACACGGACGATCAGGAGCCCCGTTCGGCTACGACCGCGTCATCGAACAGGATGTCCCCCATATTGGTAGCCGACTGCTGGCAGAGCCAGACGGTCGCCTTGGTGTTGGCCACCGCGGTATCGCGTTGAACAGCTACACCCTACCTGAGAGCTGGAGCCCTTCCATGAATTCCTGAGACGCCATCCTGCGGCGAATCCACTTGAAGGTTTAAGTGGATCCCGACTAAAATCTCCTCGTCAGACTAGACAGTGAGCTCACGACGAGACTGCTCCGCAAAACGGAAGTCCAGGTTGCCCTAGGAGCTTCGACAGCAATCGGGCTATGGATCTTGCCTGCCAAGCCTCCAAATCCACCGGTCGCGGGTTTGGATGTCGGCGACACCGAGCGGGTTGGGCCGGCGGGTACGGCGGTTGGGCCGCTACGGCCATCAACGCCCTACCCGCGCCGCCACATGAACAACGAAACCAGCACCACGTACAACGAGAACGAGAGGAAGGCCCCGAAGCTGAAGACGCCGAATGGCGTGAACGCACCCGATTGCGCCACCGAGAACACCGCCACAAACGCCAGCGCCGCTGCCAAAAGCCCGATCCACCCGACCCACTTTGGGACGGTCGAACCCTTCAGCAGCAGGTAGCCCGAGGCGCCATTCGTGAGCGCTAATGGGGCGAAGAACCCCTGGTTCATGAACCCCGCGAGCACGCTCAACGTCTTCGCCGCGCCCTCGTCCAGACCGTTGCCGTCGCTCATGTAGGCAAGCCCGCCAAACCACGCCGTGACGAGCAAAGCCATCGCACCGGCGGCGATGAACGACAAAACTGCCGCAGCCGCGAGGATTCCCCCTTCCTTTTCTCCCGTGCGGAGCAGGTTCAAGAGGCCGGCGGTGAATAGAAACGCGGGGATGATGGCAAGCACCCCGATAATCGCCTGCGCCAACAGTGCGCTGCGGTGGTCCGAGTAAAACTCGAGGAACTTGGCTGGCGACTCGTCGGCCGAAGGCGGCGGCGAGACGATGAAAGCGCTCGCCAGGGTCGCCACAACAAATAGTATTCCAGCCGCTCCGGCTAACTTTTGTCCGTTCCAGGTGCCCATGAGATCTACCTCCGCATTTTCGTGCGGAATATAGTAAGACGGCATGCCAATTGCAAGGGTTTGCACTGGTTTGAGGCGACTTGTGCTGCGGCGTTCCTGCTTCGGCTGGAATGCGACGCTTCCTGTCGGCCCAAGGCATCGCCTCCCCGTGAGCCCGTGAACCCGTGAGGTTGGCTCCAGGGGGCACCGGGAAGATGCGAAAACCCGCCTTCGCGGGTGGGCTTTCCGTTGTAGGGGTGCTAGGCCGCCGGGTGGGCTGGCGGGTTGGGCCGTGTGGGTACGGCGAGCATGATCAGGAGCCCGGCGAGCAAGCCGGCGAACCCGAACAGGCCCCAGAGCGCGAACCAACGCGATTGGCCGCGCGCCTCGGCGACGATGCTGAGGGTCATTACGCACACGACGCCGACGACAACGCCGAGAAACATCCAGGCAAACGGGTGAGCGAACATCATGTCACTGCTCCTGAACTGGTCTTGCTTGAGCAATGCCGTAGCCAGCGGGAAGGTGACGGCGCCGCGAGCTTCGCCTGAAAGGCGGCTTAACGTGCCCTCGCCAATGTTGTGAGGGCTCGAATTGGCCCTTGAGAGTTTAGCACGTTTGTTCTAAACTCTTGGGATGGCCGAGCCGTATCGCTCAACAGTGCCGCGTCTGCCGTATGGAAGTGGGCAGTCTGCGATTGAGCGTTCGCTGGCGGGCGGTTCGCTCGCTGACAGTCGCGGCCCGGATTCGCCTTCGCCACCGACCAGTGCTTATGTGGAGCTGCACGCGCACTCCTGCTGGTCCCTGCGGGAAGGTGCGAGCAGCAGCGATGAGATG
>JBDTVB010000258.1:0-4038 GCA_040007415.1 Anaerolineaceae bacterium | reverse complement strand
CACGTTCCCGCTGGACAAGGCGTCTGAGGCGTTTGACGTCTCGCTGGACAAGCGCAGCGGCGCGATCAAGGTGACGGTCCTCCCGTAGCGATCGCTGGTTGTCCCTTAGCCGTTCGCACACCCTACGATGGATGTACACCTACCAAACGGGAGAAACGAACGATGGTCCTTGAACATACGATGAAGCGGCTTGATGGCCGCGAAGAAGCACTCGAAACCTACAAGGGCAAGGTTGTCCTGGTGGTCAACGTGGCGAGTAAGTGCGGGCTGACGCCGCAGTACAAAGGCCTTCAAAGCCTCTACGAGCAGTACCACGGCCAGGGCCTCGAAATCCTCGGGTTCCCGGCCAACGATTTCATGGGCCAGGAACCGGGTACCGACACGGAGATCTCCGAGTTCTGCGAGATCAACTACGGCGTCACGTTCCCGCTCTTCTCGAAGATCACCGTAAAGGGCGACGAAATGCACCCGCTGTACAAGGAGCTTACGACGATGCTCGAGCCGATCGGCGGAGATGTGCTCTGGAACTTCCAGAAGTACCTCCTCAACCGCGACGGCCAGGTGGTCGCGAAGTTCGGCCCAAAGACCACGCCGGAAGACCCGGAGCTCGTCTCACAGGTTGAAAGCCTGCTCGCCTGAGCGGATTGAAGGAGTACCCCCATGCCCACTCGCAGCCGTGAAGTGCGCCTCGCCGCACGCCCCGTTGGTTTCCCCAAAGACTCCGACTTCGAACTTGCCGAAGTGACGCTCCCCGACCCGGGCGCTGGCGAGCTGCTGGTCCGAAACCTCTGGATGTCGGTCGATCCGTACATGCGCGGGCGGATGAATGATGTGAAGTCGTACACCCCGCCGTTCGCGCTCGGCGAGGCGATGCAGGGCGGCGCCATCGGCCGCATCGAGGCCTCGAACAACCCACAGTTCAAAATCGGCGACTACGTCCAGCACGGGCTCGGCTGGCGCGAGTACTTCGTCTCGAACGGCCAGGGGCTCGGCAAGATCGACGTCTCGATCGCCTCACCCGAGGCCTACATGTCCGTGCTGGGCGGCACGGGCTTCACCGCCTACGTGGGACTACTGGACCTTGGCGAGCCGAAGCCGGGCGAGACGGTCTTCGTTTCAGCGGCCGCTGGCGCCGTCGGCAGCATCGTCGGCCAGATCGCGAAGATCAAGGGCTGCCGGGCCGTCGGCAGCGCCGGTTCAGATGAGAAGGTCGCCCTGCTCACCGGCGAACTCGGCTTCGATGCGGCTTTCAATTACAAGACCTCCGACCTCGAAGAGGCGCTGACCAAGACCTGCCCGGACGGTATCGACGTCTACTTCGAAAACGTGGGCGGCGACCATCTACAGGCGGCGCTGAACCATATGAACCCGTTTGGACGCATCTCGGCCTGCGGGATGATCTCGCAGTACAACAACTCCGAGCCGATGCCTGGCCCGAACAACCTTTCGAAGATCGTCGGGCAGCGGCTGACGATTCGCGGCTTCATCCTCTCGGACCACGCTGCGCGCCGCCCGGCGTTCCTCGCGGACATGTCGCAGTGGCTGCGCGAACGCAAGATCAAGAGCCAGGAGACGGTGGTGGAGGGCATCGAAAACGCCCCCAGCGCCTTCATGGGCCTGCTACGCGGCGAGAACACGGGGAAGATGCTGGTGAAGTTGGGGGAGTGAATCGGTGCGCTCCCCGCGATGCAGAAACGTGATGTTACGTATGGGGTAGGTATTTCCGTCCCGCCTTCGGCGACACTAAGCTCATGGTTACGCGACCGACGCACTACAACACCCGCTACAAGCACGACCTCTCGCCTCGCCAGCAAGAGGTGCTGGAGCTCATCGCCCGTGGACGGACGAACGCCGAAATCGCCGAACGGCTCGGCGTCAGCCTCGACGGGGCGAAGTGGCACGTCCGCGAGATTCTCTCCAAGCTGAACGTCGATTCGCGCGAGCAGGCAGCGGGCTACTGGCGCAACTACCAGCGTCCCATGTCGCGGTTGGCACGAACGTTCGCGGCGTTTTCGATGCCCGGCCTGCTGAAGTTTGCCGTTGTTGGCGGGGCGGCGCTGGGAGTGGCGGGCATTGCCGTTGCCGCCGTCATCGCGCTGCGCGGCGGCGGCGATGACGGCGGGCCGCTGACCGTAGCCAAGGCGCCGGAATGCGTTGTCGCGGATCTCGACCTGGGCATGTCCATGTATACGGACGACACGATGCACCTCGCGTTAACTGCGGTCGCTCCCAAACCCTGCCGCTTCGATCGCGCTGTTGTGTTCACTCTCCAGGAAGGAAGCAGCGATCCCGCGGCGATAGACGGCAACCCCAATTCGGTGTCGGTCGATCTCACGCTTGGTCCGACACGCTCAGCGTTGGTAGCCGCCACCTGGTCGAACTGGTGCGGGCGACGTAACGGGTTTCTGAGTGTGACCTTCCCCGGCAGCGATGCGAGTTTCCACGTGACCGATCTGGGCTCTCCCCCATGCGTAGACCCGAACCGGCCATCCGTGCTCAATGCCGTCTTCGCTCCGCTCTCCTCGTACACCTTCCCTGATCCCAACGCACCGCCGACCGCAACGCCAGGTCAGGCTGCCGCGCGTGCCTTCGCCGATTCGGTGGCGGTGCAGGTCGCTGCCGGAGACGTAACTTCGTTGCTAGCGAACGCACGAGGGCGCCTCTACACCTGCGCTTCGTTTTCGCCAGCTGTCTGCGCGCCGTACCGAATCGGTCAGGAGTTGGAAATCTTTCACATCACGCTGCATGGCTCCGAAGGAGAGGACAGAGAACGCCCCGGATTCGAGGCCTTCGTCCGAGAGCAGCTCGCGCGCAAGTTGACGTTGGTCAGCATCGGTTGCGCCGTTAGCGACGCTTTGTGCTCGCAGTTCATCGTCGCTTTCCAGGCGCCGACGCTCTCGAACGTCGCGTACTTCGTGTTTGAACGTCCAGCCGTAACCGGCTCGCCTCAGCGCCTGATCGGCATGGGCCTGAGCGGCGACAACGCGGACACAATCCTCAACGGTGGCATCACCATGACGAACTTCGGCGAGACGCAATTCACTCGGATTCGCTGACCGCGTCGCCCGGCTGCACTGCCGCCAGCGTGTACGCCGAGCCAGCCGGCATTACTGCTTGTTTGCGACGAGGATCAGGTCACGCGCGATGGGGCCCGCTTCAATAGAGCCCGACTGTCCTTCGTCGAGCACGATCGCGGCGATGGCGTGCGGTTCGTTCGCCGGCGCCATCGCCACGAAGAGGACGTGTTGCTGCGTGCCGACGTCCTCAGCGGTGCCGGACTTGCCGGCGAAATCCGTGTAGCCCGCGAGTGCGAACGCGGCCGAGGCAGTGCCCGCCGCGCTCGTCACCAGCTTCAGGCCCTGGAGGAGGTGAGCCTTCTGCGCTGGTGTGAGGGGCAACGTGCCTCGTGCGGTGGGCTGCTCGGTGGCCAGCACGACGGGACTTCGCAGTGTCCCGCTGACGAAGGTACTGTAGACATTCGCTAACTGGAGTGGCGTCAGCAGCAAGTCGCCCTGCCCGATCGCCAGGTTCACTTCGTCGCCGGGGTACCAGGGCTGGCCAGTCTTGGCGCGTTTCTGGGCGGCGTCCGGCACCTGGCCGTCCTCTTCCGCCAGCCCGGCGACGCCCGTCGCGGCGCCGAGGCCGTACTCGCGCGCCATCTTCGAAAGCGCGCCCTCGGTGGTGTTGTAGAGGGTGAGGCCAATCTCGTAGAACACCGAGTTGCACGAACGCATCAGTCCCTGGGCGATAGTCAGCTGGCCCTGGCCGCCTTCCCAGTTCTTGCGCGGCGGGTCCACGCCGCTCCAGGTAGCGCCGCATTCGAGCGTATCGGTCACCTTGTATCCGCCGTAAACGAGCCCCGCGGAACCGGTGACCAGCTTGAACGTGGAGCCCGCCGAATAGAGCCCGGTCGTTGCCCGGTTAGCCAGCGGCGACCTCGCGTCGCTGGTGATCGCCGCCAGCGCAGCCACGTCGTTCCGCTCAAACGCGTCTGGGTCGAAAGACGGCGAACTGTTGAGTGCCAGCAGAGCGTTGGTA
>JBDTVB010000257.1:0-4063 GCA_040007415.1 Anaerolineaceae bacterium | reverse complement strand
ATCCTTGCTCCCAACGGTCTGGCCGTCGGCGCAGTGATCGTGAGCGGCCCCGGTGCTGAAGTTCGCGTTGGCAACACGTTGCCACTGGCGAACATGCCGACCGGTACGCAGGTACACAACATCGAAATGACGCCCGGCAAGGGTGGTCAGATGGTGCGTAGCGCGGGCGTCTCGGCGCAGTTGATGGCGAAGGAAGGCGACTACGCCCTCGTTCGCCTACCAAGCGGTGAAATGCGCCGCGTTCGTATCGAATGTGTCGCTACCGTTGGCCAGGTGGGCAACGTTGAGCATTCGCTCGTGAAGCTCGGCAAGGCGGGGCGTACGCGCCACCGCGGTCGCCGCCCACAGGTGCGAGGCGCCGTCATGAACCCCCGCGACCACCCTCATGGTGGTGGCGAAGGGCGCGCCCCGGTGGGTATGCCCGGACCGAAGACCCCGTGGGGCAAGCCAACGCTCGGCTACCGCACCCGCAACAACAAGCGCACCGACAAATTCATCGCACGTCGGCGAACGAAGTAGGAGTAGCCCATGTCACGTTCTATTAAGAAGGGGCCCTACGTTCACCCTTCGCTGGAGAAGCAGGTTGCCGCGATGCGGAACGCAAGCCAGCGTTCCGTGATCAAGACCTGGTCCCGCGCTTCGACCATTCTGCCGGACATGATCGGCCTGACGTTCGGCGTGCATGACGGGCGTCGGCACGTGCCGGTGTTCGTCACCGAGAACATGGTCGGTCACAAACTCGGTGAATTCGCGCTCACGCGGACTTTCCGCGGACACGTTTCAAAGAGTGACCGGCAGAGCAAGGTGAGGCGCTAACGTGGAAGTAAAAGCTTCGGCGCAAAGCATCGGCGCCTCGCCGCGCAAGATTCGCCTGATCCTGGCCCGCCTTTCAGGGCTGTCCGTGGATCAGTCGCTTGCACTGCTTCGCTACGTCCAGTCTCCGCATGCGAAGGCAGTTTCCAAGATCGTCCTTTCGGCCGCTTCCAACGCCGAGAATAACTTCGACCTCAACGTGGACGACCTCGTGATCAAGCGAGCGTACGCGGACGAAGGGCCAATGCAGCGGCGGTTCCGGCCGCGTTCCAGAGGACGGGTCAGCCCGATTCTCAAGCGGTCGAGTCACATCACCGTCATCCTTGATGAGCGTGAGGCTTAGCACATGGGACAGAAAATCCATCCACACGGCTTCCGCCTCGGGATCATCTATGACTGGGAATCCAAATGGTTCGCCCAGAAGAACTACACGAAGCTCCTCCACGAAGACCTGGAGTTGCGCCGGTTCATTCTCGGCGAGCTTTCCGACGCGGCAATCAGCCACGTTGAGATCGACCGCAACGCGAACCTCGTGACGGTCACGATTCACACGGCCAAGCCGGGAATCGTGATCGGCCGCGGCGGAACCAAGGTTGAGGAGCTTCGCAACACGCTGGAGCAGTTCAGCGGTGGCCGCGTGCGCGTCAACATCCAGGAGATTCGCACCCCGGAACTCGATGCCTATCTCGTCGCTCGTTCGGTTGCCGATCAGCTGGAGCGGCGCGTCGCTTTCCGTCGTGCTGTCAAGCAATCCGTTCAGCGGACGATGCAGCGCGGCGCCCTCGGCGTACGCGTTGCCGTGGCCGGGCGACTCGGCGGGGCGGAAATGTCCCGCCGGGAATCGGACACCCAGGGCCGGGTCCCGCGTCACACCCTTCGAGCGGATATCGACTACGGACTTGCCGAAGCGCACACGACCTTCGGCCGCATCGGCGTGAAGGTCTGGATCTACAAGGGCGACATTCTCCCAGAACGGCCGTCTGAACGACGGGTCGTTGAGGAAGAGATCCCCGAACCCGCTCCGCGACCGGTCGTTGAAGCAGTGATTGACCCGAACCTTCCCGCCCACACCGCCATCACGATGGAACAGCAGGAAGCTGTCCAGCGCGGCGGGAACGAGGGAGGCGAGTAAATGCTGCAACCACGACGTGTGAAGCATCGCAAACAACATCGCGGCCGTCGCAGCGGGGAGGCCCTGACGGGCAACTTCGTCGCCTTTGGTGAGTTCGGTCTGCAGGCGCAGGGCGCGGCGTGGATCGATTCCCGCCACATTGAAAGCGCGCGTCGCGCCATCACCCACGAAATGAAGCGCGGCGGCAAGGTTTGGATCCGCATCTTCCCGGACAAGCCAGTGACGGCCAAGCCGGCGGAGACCCGCATGGGCTCCGGCAAGGGTGCGCCTGACAAGTGGGTGGCGGTGGTCAAGCCGAACCGCATCATGTTCGAGGTTTCCGGCGTCCCGGAAGCGGTCGCCCGCGAGGCGCTACGCCTGGCGGCCCACAAACTCCCCGTGCCCACCAAAGTCGTGGTGCGCGAAGAATCGGTGGTGTAGCCATGCCCAAACAGACGGGCGAAGAGGTCCGCCGCTGGGACGACCAGCGACTCAATCACGAAATCAACGAGGCGTACCGCGCGCTGTTTACCCTCCGGTTTCAGCACGCCAGCCGTCAACTTGAGAACTACCGCGAACTGCGTTCCGCACGGCGAAAGATCGCCCGGTTACGCACTATCAAACGCGAGCGCGAGCTCGTAACCCTGGGTGAGGAGTAGCCATGGGAAGCCAACGCATCATCCAGGGCACTGTTGTCAGCAACAAAATGGACAAGACCGTCGTCGTTAGCGTGGGCCGCAAGAAGAAGCACCCGCTCTACCACAAGGTCATGTCCGTCACCGAACGTTACAAGGCGCATGACGACGACAACGGCTGCAAACTCGGCGATGTCGTGCGTATCCAGGAGTGCCGTCCGCTCTCCAAGGACAAGCGTTGGCGCGTCGTCCAGATCATCAGCGTTGGCGACGTTGCCGATGTCGCTCCTGATTCGATCGGGCTCGATATTGAGGCGTCGACGCAGGCCGCACCGAAGTCGGAGGTCGCGTCGTGATTCAACAGGAAACACGGCTCAAAGTGGCCGACAACTCAGGCGCGAAGCAGCTCCTCTGCATTCGCGTGCTTGGTGGCAGCCGTCGCCGCTACGCCCGCCCCGGCGACATCATCGTTGCCAGCGTCAAGGTGGCGCAGCCGAACTCCAACGTGAAGAAGGGTGACGTGGTCAAGGCTGTCGTCGTCCGAGTTACGAAGGAATACGGCCGCACAGACGGTTCGTACATTCGATTTGATGAAAACGCAGCGGTGCTCCTGGGCACCGATGGCGAAAACCCGCGTGGGACGCGCATCTTCGGGCCCGTTGCCCGCGAACTTCGCGATCGCAACTTCATGAAGATCGTTTCGCTCGCGCCGGAGGTTCTGTAATGCCCGCGAAGATCAAGCGGGGAGACAAAGTGGTGGTGATCGCCGGCAAGGACCGCGGAAAGCGCGGGACGGTGCGAGCGGTGATCAACAAGCATGGCCGCGTGCTGGTGGAAGGCGTGAATATCATCAAGCGTCACCAGCGGGCGAAGTCCCAGGGCCAGGTCTCCTCAATCATCGAACGAGAGGCACCGTTGCACATGAGCAACGTCATGCTCATCGATCCGAATAACGACCAGCCCACGCGCGTAACGTTTCGCAAGCGCGAGGACGGGACGCTCGTCCGGGTCGGCAAGCACAGCGGGGAGGACATCGAATAGTGCCGCCGCGAATGCAAGAGAAGTACCAGGGCGAAGTCACCGCAGCACTGCAAGAGCAGTACAAGTACGCGAACGTGATGCAGATTCCGCGGATCACCAAGATGGTGGTCAACATCGGACTCGGCGAAGCGTTGACTGACGCAAATGCGCTGGACAAGGCTGCTGATGAGGTTTCCGCGATCACCGGCCAGAAGCCGGTGATCACCCGTGCCAAGAAGTCGATCGCGAACTTCCGTCTGCGCGAGGGCAACCCAATCGGTGTTGCCGCAACCCTTCGGGGGCCGCGCATGTGGGAGTTCCTCGATCGGCTCGTGAGCGCCGCTCTCCCACGTATCCGCGATTTCCAGGGCCTGAACCCCAACGCCTTCGATGGCCGCGGGAATTACAGCCTCGGTATTCGTGAACAGTTGATCTTTCCGGAGATCGAGTACGACAAGGTGGACAAGGTCCACGGGATGCAGGT
>JBDTVB010000256.1:0-4079 GCA_040007415.1 Anaerolineaceae bacterium | reverse complement strand
AACGCGTCGCGGTATACTGCGAACGGATCGCTTGCGACGACTGGTCTTGCTCCACTGAGCGTCTTCATTCCCGAGCATCTCTTATGTGAAGGGGAAGGTTATCAGGTGAGTGAGCGGCTGAAGCAAACGGCCCAACCTGGGTCCGGGTTGTTGTCTGGTCAGTTCAGATTCGACTCAGGCTTCGCGGAGTGCCCTCGTAGCTCAATGGATAGAGTATCTGACTTCGGATCAGAGGGTTGGCGGTTCGAGTCCGTCCGAGGGTACCAATTCCCCACAACGTGCTGCCCGGCGCGGTGCTACCGGCGGCTATTCCGGAGCCAGCCCGCCGAAATACAGCCGTTCGAGCGTTTTCATCTCAACGTCCAGGCGCCAAGCGTCTGGGAAGGTGAGCTGGGCCCAGAATTCGCGCAGGTCGATCTTGGCCACGCTGGCGGCGTAGAGACTGAGCGCCATGCCGTGGTCCGAGACGATCAGGTCGCCCACCGGATGTGTGTCGAGAGCCTCGTCCACAGCGGCCGTGAATCGCGCAAGGACGGTATTCGCTGGCTCCCAGCCCAGTTGCACGCCGCTGTGCAGATAGCTCAGGACCATCGAACGGTAGTCTTCGTCCCAAACCGGCGGGCGATCGACTTCTGAGAGCCGGGCGTCGTTGACTACCTGGAGGCTGAGTCGCAGGGCGATGACTGCTGCGGTTTCGGCTGCTTTCGGCTCCGGGCTGGTGTAGATGACTGGTGCGATGTTCTCTGGGACCGCGTGAGCGAGCAGAACGCAGTCTTCTTTGGCCGATTCGCCTAGCGTCCAAAGTGTCGAAGCTGTCCCCGGAGTTACGCGGGGCATGGCGTGGCGGATGAGTACCACGCCCCGGCCCACAGCTAGCTATCCTGTTGGATTTGAAGCTTGGTTGTCACGAACGCCTGGATGTCATCGTAAACGCGCCACAGTTCGCGGTCCGTGTGGAGTGGCATGGCGGGTTCTTTGATCGCGGTGCCGATGAAGGCGTCGATGATCTCCTGGTGGTCGTCGATGACGTAGTCCGGAAAGACGGTGACTCCCAGTTCGACCATGCGGGCGTGATGGTCGTAGAGCGGCTTCCAGAAGCAATCGGTGACGTGGTCGTGCAGTTCGAACCGCTTGACGATCTCCCACCGCGGTCCGACACCGCTCCAGAGATAGATGATGTGGCCATCCGCCCGCAGCATCTCGAAGACTTCGCGGACGCCCGGCCGCAGCTTCACGTCCCAGGTGATCAGTGTGTAATCGACATCAAAGAAGATGTTCATCGGTGGGTACTCGGCGGGCTGGAAGCGGGCATGCCGCGAAGTCTACGGGGCGGGAGCGCTTGCTGCCTCGGGCTTACTTCATACCCGGGTCTCCGGGGCGAATGGGGTTGGTGAACTGCTTTCCGATGTCCGAGAGATCGCCGAGAAGGTCGTCGCCCTTCGGCTTCTTGCCGTCTTTCACCCAGGCGACGAGGTCCGTGAAGGCGGCGGTGAACTCTTCGGCAGAGAACTTGCAATGGCCCCCCGAACGGATCGCGCGCTGGACGAGGAGATCGCCCTTGCCTGCCGCATCAACCTTCTTGCGGTAGGACTGCTCCTGGCTGATCGGGACGAAGAGGTCGCCGGTTCCGTGAAGGGTGAGCAGCGGGTTCGAGATCTTGCCAGTGGTGGGGACAGCGTCTGGGTGGGTAGTTGCGTCACGAGATTTCGGGTCCGCTTTGAAGCGGCGTACGCCTGAGTCGAGCTGTTCGCTTGTGAGGCCGAGGCCAGGTTCGATCGCGTACTTGATGCCTTCGTTGGTCGAAGCCGACGAGGCCAGGCCCTTGCGCTCCGGGTCGAGTAAGACGAGCCCGAAATTGACGAGGTACTGCTCCTTGAACCCTTCGAGGAAGAAAGGGCGAGGGCCGCCGGTGAGCTGGCGAACGGAGCTGGCGAACTGCTTGCCCCGGTCCGTCGGCGCGTCTACAGGGCCGAGCGCCTTGGGAAGCTGCTGGAGGAGGACACTGCCAACGTCTTTCGACCCTTCGCTGATCGGGATCTTGACTCCGGAGGTGAACTCGGCGAGCGCGACCCATGAGGTGAGGAAGTCGATCTGTTCTTCGCCTGCGAGTGCGCCGCAGACAGCCAGTGCGCCGTCGTATTCGTTCGGGAAGTTTTCGAGCGAAAGGGCGACGACGTTCCCTCCCATGCTGGCGCCGATGAGGTAAGAACGCTTTGCATTGCCGAACTTCTCTTCGAAGAGGCGCTTGAGGGCCAGGGTGTCATCGGCGCCAATGCCCGGGACGTACCCGTTTTCGCTGTAGCTGCTGGCGGCCCACGCGTAGCCGTTTGATATCAGCTGTTCCCGGAGTGCCTTCGGGGGTGCATCGACGGAGACCTCAGTCCCGAAGCCGGCGAATCCGTGGGCGTAATACGCGACTTCGCCGTTCCACTTGTCGGGCATTTCCACCTGGTAGACGGCGCTCCCGCTCTTGCCAAACGTGGCCTTTGCCCCGGCAATCGCCGTGAACGATGGGTCTTTGGCGGTCGTCGCGATTCCCGCGGAGGTCCCGAGCTTGCGGACTGCGCCGACGCTTGCGGTGGGGGCCGCCGATGTTGGCGACGCTGCCGAAGGGCTCGCGGCGACGGTCGCTTCGGATGTCGGAGCGGGCGCTGCCGTAGAGCCGCCGCAGGCGACCGAAATCAGCGAGGCGCCGAAGAGTGTGAGGAGGAGGATTCTGCGGGCAGGCGACATAGAGAGAAGTGTAGGCGTTCACCGTATCGATTGGCGTAAACCAGCCCGCCGGAGGTTCAGAGCCGGGAAGATCCCGCCCCGTTGAGGGACACATCAAATGACGGTGATTGCCAACAGGGCTGCCGAGAGTGCTTCGACTGTGTTCACCTCGGCGTCCGGCAGCTCGTCAACCGAGCGCGGCTGCTGGGCGATATGGCGTCCGGTGCGAAAGAGGATGGTGCGCATCCCAAGCACGTTCGCGGGGGCGATGTCGTTGTCGATGCGGTCGCCGACCATGATGCATTCGGCTGGATCGACGTGGAGATCCTCGCACGCGCGGAGGAAGAGGCGAACATCCGGCTTTCGGTAGCCATGGTGGCCAGAGACTTCCCGATGGGCGAAGTAGCGGCCGATCCGGTGACGGTCCAGTTCCGGGAGGATGCGCAGCGGCTGATTGGCGGCGAGGCCGAGGAGCAGACCGCGGGCGTGGAGTGCTGCGATGAGTTCCGCAATGCCTGGGCGCAGTTCGATTCCCCCACGTGCGCTGAGCCGGTCCGCTGAGTGGAAGCGAGCGTAGGCGCGCCGGGCGAGTTCAGCATCGTTGTTCGCGAGCCGCCAAATGATGCTGGCGTAGGCGTCCGGTGCAAACGATTCGACCGCGTAGGCGTTGGCGGCCGCATATGCTTCGTCAGTCACGGTGACCCTGTCGACTTCGAGGGCGGCGCGAATGGCAAAGTCGTTTGCCTCTTCCGCGATCAGCTCGGTGTCGATTGGCCCGCCGACGTCGAAGAGGACGGCACGGACGGCGGCTGCGGATGGGTTCGGAAGGGCGGTCATGGCGGGCCGATGGTACGCTCTGGCAGTGATTCTTGACGATGTTCAGCACGAATTCTTGGCCCTCTACGGACAACAGTGCACAGTGACGGTCCGCGCGCCCGGGCGGGTGAACCTGATCGGCGAGCACACCGACTACTCGGACTTGCCCGTGCTGCCGATGGCGATTGGACAGGGGCTAATGGTCGCGGCGAGCCCGCGCGACGACGGCGTGGTACGGGTGGCATCCAGCAGGTTCGAACCGGCGGCTGAACTGCACCGGGGCCAGCGAGATGAAGAATTGGTCGCGCCTTGGCACCGCTACCTGGCTGGCGCGCTGGCGCAGTTGGCGGAGATGGCGCCTGGCCGGGGCGCGGACATCTTCGTGGCAGGTGACCTGCCGTCTACCGGCGGCCTCAGTTCGTCGTCGGCGCTCACCGTTGGCGTGCTGGCGGCGTTGGCCGAGGCGTGGGGGGAGCGGTTGGCCCCGGATGACCTCGTGAGCCGGGCGATCGTTGCCGACAAGGATGCGGACGTGGCGCGATTGCGGCTGC
>JBDTVB010000255.1:0-4096 GCA_040007415.1 Anaerolineaceae bacterium | reverse complement strand
ATGCCGCCCTCGCCCTCGCCATGGCGAAGTTGGTCATCGACGAGGGGCTAGTGGACGAGGCGTTCGTTCGCGAACAGACCGATCTCCCCCTGCTGGTGAATGCCGCGAGCAACCGCTATCTGCGGCAGTCCGACATGGAAGAGGGTGGAAGTGAGGAACAATTCTACGCCTGGGACACTCTAGCCGGCGCAGCCGTGCAGGCGCCACGAAGGAACCTGGGCTGGGGCAGCGTGGTGCCAGCACTGGAAGGGGAGTTCACGGTCACGGGTCTTAAGGGGGATCTCACAGTGACGCCGGTCTTTGCGTTGATGCGCACCAGGCTGGAGACCTACACGCCTGAATACGCCCACGGCATCACCGGGGTTGACCCCCAGACGATTAAGTCGCTCGCCCGAAAGATCGCATCTCGCAAGACTGGCATCCTGTCGTCGCTTGGCGGGATGGGAAAGCACTATCACGGTGACCTGATGGAGCGTTCGCAACTGCTGCTCCTCGCCCTCACAGGGAACTGGGGAAAGCAGGGCACGGGCGTACGGGCCTGGCTCGCCGCGCTCTTCGATGGCTCGGCGACGTTCGCGATGAAGAGCAAGCGCGGGCCAGACGAAGTGGTCGGTCTGTTGGACATGCGCGAGAAGATGATTGATGCCAGCCTCGCCATGGACCCATCACTCACGCCGCTGCTGGTTGCCGTCGGGCAATCGCGAGCGTCGTCCGGCGGACTTATTCCGCCCGTGTTCTGGTGGTACCACCACGCCGGCTATAAGGAGACATGGGAGCGCCCCGAATGGCACGACCCGAGCATGAAGCGACCCTTCGCTGACTACTTTCGGGAAGCTTCAGAGAGTGGCTGGTGGAACGGCGTGGACGTTCCGCGCGCAGACCAGCCAACACGCGTTCTCATCGAAATGGGTGGCAACATCCTTCGGCGCACACGTGGCGGCAGCAAGATGTTGCTGGATAAGCTCTGGCCACAACTCACGTGCGTGGCCACCCTTGAAGTGAGGATGAGCACCACCGCCCTCTTCTCTGATTACATCCTCCCGTGTGCCCAGTGGTACGAGAAGATCGGCTTCGGCATCCCCACCACGCACGTCATGCACCTCACCTTCTCCGATAAGGCGGTTGAGCCACCGGGCGAAGCCGTGCACGAATGGGAGGCGTTCCGAAGGCTGGCCGAGAAGTTGCAAGAACGCGCCCGGGCGCGGGGCGTGAAGCCGTACAACGACTCCCGCGGAGTAGCGCGCGACCCCGCCAACGCGCTTCAGTCATACACCCGGAACGGCGTGTTTGTGGACGAAGAGGTGATCGCGGACGAGATGATTCGCGACAGCGCCCTCACCGGGACGCTGCCCGCCAACGCCAGCCTGGAAGACATCCGTGAGAACGGGTTCTACCGGTGGCGGGGCCTTGGCATCAACCCTCGCGCCATCGCGCAGGCGACCGACCCGAAGCCGGACGAGACGTTTGTGCCATTCCGCGATCACGTGGAACGGGGGGAGCCGTACCCCACGCTCTCGCGGCGCGCCCAATTCCTCATCGAACACCCCTGGTTCATCGAGGCCGATGAACATTTGCCCCGCCACAAGGACCCGCCGGCAATGGGCGGCGACTATCCCTTCCAGATCACCAGCGGGCATAACCGCTGGAGCATCCATTCGCTCAACAACGCTTCCCAGATCATGCTCGATACCCATCGTGGCACGCCGCACCTAGTGATGAACGTCAAAGACGCCGACGGCCTCGGTATCCCAGATAACGCCACCGTGCGCGTGTTCAACGACCTTGGCGAATTTCAGGTCCCGGTGCTGCTCTCCGGCAGTGCCCAGCCAGGTCAGGTGGTGATGTACAACGGTTGGGACCCGTTCCAGTTCCCGAACTGGGCTGGCCCAAACGACATTGAACCAGGCATGATCAAGTGGCTCCATCTTGCTGGAGGCTACGGCCACCTGCGCTACTGGGTCACCGAATGGCAGCCCTCACCGGTGATGCGCAGCACGAGGGTCGGCATCGCGGCAATCTGACGCAAAGGCACCGGACATCTGGAGGAAGGGACGCTGAAAAGCGTCCCTCCTTCGTGCCAGTTTCGGAAGCGATGGGCGGATATGACCGAAGTCATAACCCGCAATGGTGCGCCAGTTCGACCATCACACCCATGACAGTGATTGCCGAATCCGAGGTCGTCTACAACAGCGCTCAGGACCTCTATCGAGAGAAGTGGGACTGGGATGCCGTCTACTGGGGAACGCATTGCGTTGACTGCTACCCAGGCAACTGCCCGATGCGCGTCTACGTGAAAGACGGAATCGTCTGGCGTGAGGAGCAGTCAGGCACGTTCCAGACCGTCGAGCCCGGGGTGCCAGATTTCAACCCGATGGGTTGTCAGAAGGGCGCCTCCTGGAGCCAATCTCTCTACGGCCCAGATCGCTTGCTCTACCCGCTGAAGCGAGTGGGCGAGCGCGGCGCGGGACGCTGGAACCGCGTGACGTGGGACGACGCGCTGACGGACATCGCAGAAAAGATGGTTGACGCCATCCAGGAGGGCGGCCCCTCGACGATCGCCCACGAAGGCACACCGGAGATGGCGACGGTCATCCCGACCAACAAGTTCTTCAGCGTGCTTGGCGGCCATAACCTTGACCTGAACGGCTCGATCAATGACTTCTCTATCGGCCTCTATGAGACCTTCGGGCGCTTCAGTCCGGTCTCCTCGGCGGATGACTGGTTCCACTCTGAAGTTGTACTGATCTGGCACATGAATCCTGTCTTCACGCGGATTCCGTTCTATCACTTCATTGCTGAGGCCCGGTACAACGGCGCGGAAGTGATCAACATCTCCCCGGATGTGAACCCCTCCCACATACACGCCGACATGCAGGTGCCGATCAACGGCGGCACGGACGCTGCGTTTGGCCTCGCGCTCGTCCAGGTGATGTTCGAAGAGAACCTCGCCGACTGGAAGTTCTTGCGCGAGCAGTCTGACCTTGGCTTCCTGGTGCGTGCGGATACCGGCCGCTACCTCCGCCAGCCGGACGTCGACGGCACCGGGCTGGAAGACCAGATGTACCAGTGGGTGCCCGGCACCGGATTGCGAAAGGCCGACCGCGGCCAAATGCTCCTTAAGGGCGTGGAGATCGCGCTTGAAGGCTCGTACGAAGTTCAACTGGCGGACGGCTCAAAAGTAACCGTTCGCCCTGTCTGCGACATGCTGCGCGAGCACATCAACACGAACTTCACCCCGGAGAAGCAGCAGGCGATCACCGGCGTCCACCCGGATGTCGTCCGCAACATCGCCCGCAAGGTCGCGACCCGCCGGACGAATATCATGCTCGGCTACAACGCCTGCAAGTTCTATCACGGAGATCTCTTGGAAAGGGCCATGGCCCTCGTCCTCGCAGCCAGCGGCAACTGGGGCAAGAAGGGCACAGGCATCCGTTGCTGGGCCTCCGGCATGCACGATGGCGCCTTCATCGCCGTCAATAAGCCAGGCCCCGGAGCCGCCAATACGGAGATGGTCCTTTCCGGGCGCGATGCCGGAATCGCAGCGATGAAGAAGACTGACCCCACGATGACCACGGAGATGGCCGTTAAGAAGTTGGGGCAGCTCTCCTCGAAATTCCAGCGGGTGCCGGGTGGTCTTGGCGCCATGTTCGGTGGGGACCGCGGCGGAAATGAAGCCCCGAGCGATTCTACGTCATCGCCACCAGCCTTCTGGTGGTACTGGCAGGCGGGCTACAAGGAGCGCTGGAACAAGCGCGAGTGGGGCGACGAGTCCCTCCCTCGCACCTTCGATGAGTACTTCAACGAAGCGCTCGCGAAGGGCTGGTGGCAGGGGATGGACCACCCCCGGCCGGACGAGCCGCCACGCGTTCTCATCGAATGCGGTGGCAACATGCTGCGGCGCACCCGCGGCGGCAAGGCAGCCCTGCTGCCGACGCTCTGGCCCAAGCTGAACCTCATCGTCTCGATCGACTTCCGCATCAGCCAGACGGGGCTCTACAGCGACTACGTCCTTCCCGCGGCCCAGCACTACGAGAAGGTCGGTTTCCACATCCCCACGCCGCACGTCATGAACTTGACGTTCAGTGACAAGGCGGCG
>JBDTVB010000254.1:0-4117 GCA_040007415.1 Anaerolineaceae bacterium | reverse complement strand
ACCCCGGGTCACCTCGCATTCCAGGACGGTCAGGCGTTCCTCATCAACGGCGGTCAGCGCGGTCCGCAGATCGAGGTCCTTCTTCCGGGCCGCTACCGCATCAACTCGGATCTGTTCGCCGTGGAGGTGAAGCCCGCCACCGTCGTCCATGCGAACCAGGTGGGCCTGGTGACCGCGAAGGACGGGGAGCCGCTGCCGGATGGAGAACTCGTCGCCGCATCGGTGGTCGGCCACGGTGACTTCCAGGACGGGTCCGCCTTTCTCGTCAGCGGCGGTCAACGCGGTCCCCAGTATGACCTCCTTCGCCCGGGCACCTACTACATCAACCCGCTGATGTTCGACACGCAGCTTGACGACGTCATCGTTGTCGAGCGTGGGGAGGTCGCCGTCCTGGTCTCGAATGTTGGCAAACAGCCAGACCTGACTCCGACAGAGGACACGCTGAAGGTAGGCTCCGAGGTCTACGTGGTGCCGTCAGGGTTCCGGGGTATCCAGGCTGAAGTTGCGGGGCCAGGTGTGTACTACCTCAACCGCTGGGCCTACATCGCATACATCGTTCCCACCACTAACCTGACGATCGACTGGGCCGAAGAGGGAGTTGTTAACGAAACGCCGACGCCTGCCGTGCCATCGGGTCAGATTTCGCGCGTCCAGCTGTTCAACCCCCTCTCTGTCATTAGTCGCGACGGATTCGAAATGAGCGTCAGCGTGAAGGTGGTCATCCGCGTTCGCCCGGACCAGGCGCCGCTGATGGTGGCCAAGATCGGTTCGATCGAGAACCTGATCGACCACGTTATCCACCCGATGATCGATTCCTCATTCCGCAACCAGGCGTCATCGTCGGCGGCCATGAACTTCATGCAGGACCGCGCTGAAGAGCAGGCGAAGGCGGAAGAACGCGCGCGGGGTGAACTCGAACGCTACCACGTTGAGTGCGTCTCCGTGCTCATCTCGCAGATCGTCCTCCCGCAGGAACTGATGTCCATTCAAACCCGCCGTGTCATCGCCTCGCAGCAGCAGGAGATGTTCGTCGAACAGCAGAAAGCGGAGCACGAACGCATCGCCACGGAGAACACCCGAGCGCAAGCGGACCAGCAGATCAACCTCGTGAGCGCGCAGATCGGTGTGCAGGTAGCGGAACAGAACCGCCAGAAGACGGTCATTGAGGCGGAGGGCCTGGCACGCGCGATCGAACTGAACGGCGACGCCGAGGGGAAGAAGATCCTCGCCGTCGGGTCGGCCACGGCGGAAGCCTACGAGAAGCAAGTCGCAGCGATGGGCCAGGGCAACCTCACAGGGATCGAAGTGGCCAAGGCAATCTCCGCCGCCGGACTGAAGATCACCCCGGATATCGTGGTTAGTGGCGGTGCCGGCGGCGAGGGTGGCGGCATCTTCTCAGCGTTCATCGCGCAGCTACTCTCTGGCAATCGAACGGCGGGCACCCCGGCTGTCAACCAGCCAAGCGCGGGTGATGGCCCAGGGAACAGCCCTTAGGCTTGGGCACGGAAAACAGAGTGTCCCGGACGGCGACGGCCGGGCCCCCTTCGGTTAGCCGTTAGCCGATGCGGAAGACCGGGTGGTTCGGCGCTATCCGCCTGAGTTCGTCGTCCGGGACATTGGCATCCGCGACTCCGAAGAACTTCTTGGTCTCCGATGCCCAGGCCCTCAGGTAGGCTCGGATGATCGGCAACTTCTCCTCGTCGCCAATCTCCGAGACGCGGATGATTTCGCTCTTGCGTCCGAGCTTGAGCACGCCCTCGCCGCTGACACGGATGTTGCGCACCCACTGGGTATCACCGCGCGGCGCCACGAGGTAGCGAGCATCGCCAAGGGTGAGCGGGTTGACCGGGGTGCTACGCCACTCGCCACTCTGGCGCCCCCGGACGGCGAGAATGCGTGACCCGCGCATGCTGATGCCGAGCTTTGTCGCCGTTGCGACAAGCGGGTTGAAGATGTGGCTGGTCGCGAAGTCGGGCTTCTGGTATGTGGCCAATGAGGACTCCTTATGGGAATGACTAACAACGTAAGGTTTACTCGGGATGGCGTCAAGCCTTATAATGTTAGACATGGTATACCCCGCCCGGCTCTCTCAGGAACAGATCCTCACTGAGGCGCGTTCGCTCCTGGAGGGCCACGGACTCGAAGGCCTGACGATGCGCGCGCTCGCACGGCGGCTTGCGGTCAGCGCGCCGTCGCTCTATTTCCACGTAGAGAGCCGCGAAGACCTGACCCGCTTGCTCGTGGCCGAGGGCCTGATGCGTTTCGGCGCAGTACAGCGCTCGGCCGGTGCGGACGGCGACGCGCGAGACCGCGCTCGCCGCCTGGCCAGTGCCTACATCGCGTTCGCCGAGGCGGAACCGCAGCTGTTCACGCTCATCTTCGGGCCCTGTTCCGAGGCGGTCCAGGTGGATGACCTCCCAGGTGAGGAAGCGTCCGCACCCTTGCTGCAAGTCGCGATGGATCTCGTTGGCCCCGAGCGGGCACTCTTCTTCGCGGAGGGGCTCTGGTCGCTCGTGCATGGTTACACCGTTCTTCGGCTGGCAGCCCAGTTCCGAATGAACCCGGACCACGAAGCGGGATTCTGGTACTCCCTGGATGTGCTGCTTGAGGGCGCGCAGGTTGCGGTGCGGGTGCCAGCCCGATAACGTCCTTCGCATGCCACACGCACCGGTCAACGGCGTTTCCATCTACTACGAAGAACTGGGCAGTGGCGAACCTCTGTTGCTCATCATGGGCCAGGGGAGTGACCACCACGGATGGGACGCGGCCCGCGAGGACTTCGCTGCGCGCCACCGGGTGATCGTGTTTGACCATCGTGGAACCGGTGAGAGCGACAAGCCGCGCGAACCTGCGTACTCGATCGAAGGCTTTGCCGCTGATGTCATCGGGCTGCTGGACCACCTTGGGATCGAACGCGCCCATGCCTATGGCATCTCGATGGGTGGCCGCATCGGCCAACGCCTTGGCATCGACCACGGGGACCGGCTTGGTGCCCTGGTGCTCGGTTGCACCACGCCCGGCAACGCGCACGGCGTGAGCCGCCCGTCGGAAGTTGATGCCGAGATGGCGAATCGCCCGGCCGACGTTGATGCCCGCGTTGCGTTCATGGCCGGGCAAATGGTGTCGCCCGGCTACCTCGCCGCCCATCCCGAATACCTTGTGACTGCTCGGGCCCGCGCAATGAACCCAATTCCAACCTATGCCCAGAAGATGCACTACCTGGCCAGCGAAGGCCACGATGCTTGGGACCGTTTGCCTGAGATCAGCGCCCCCACGCTCGTCATTCACGGTACTGACGACCGCATCAACCCGACGGCGAACGCGGCCCTGCTCGCCGGGCGGATCCCTGGTGCCGAGCTCTATCTGGTCGAAGGCGGGCGGCATGGTTACTTCATCGAGTTTCGTGAAGAGGCGAGCGCCGTTGTCCTCGACTTCCTCGCCAGGCATCCGATCTAGTGGCGATCGTGCGCCAGGCAACGATTCACGACGCGGCCGCCCTGGCACGGTTGCGGTTTGAATTTCGAGCGTCGCTCAACGAAGCGATGGAGACCGAGGCGGCGTTCGTCGCCCGTGCCGTGCCGTGGATGCGGGAGAGGCTGAGCGGCGACGGGCGGTGGCGCTGCTGGGTGGTCGAGGATGCCGGGGGAGTAGTCGCCGGGCACCTCTGGCTCGAGTTCATCGAGAAGGTGCCGAATCCCGTGCCAGAACTCGAGCAACATGCGTACATAACTAATGTCTATGTCCGCCCCGATCAGCGTAGCACGGGCGCGGGCCAGGCGCTGATGGATGCCGCGCTCGCGTTGTGCCAAGACCAGCGAGTGGATTCAGTGATTCTCTGGCCGACGGCCCGGAGCCGTACCCTCTACGCCCGGAACGGATTCGCGGTCCGCGATGACATCATGGAAGCGATCCTCGACCATGGACGGCTGCTCTAGCACGAGTCATTCTCGGAAACGAGCGGCCCGGTGAGGGCAAGCGCTCACACGATCGGCAGGTTGAGCGCCGGATTTCGCCGTTCGACGACATTTTCAAGCCGGTTCCGGACGGCGCCATCCAGCGCCTCACTTCCCGTGGGGACGATGTAGAGGTTGCGTGTGCGCACGGCCTCGAAGACGAG
>JBDTVB010000253.1:0-4128 GCA_040007415.1 Anaerolineaceae bacterium | reverse complement strand
TTGGACACGACAATCGACTCTCAGGCCAACGGGCTGTGGATTGCCGCCCTCGCCCAGACCGCTCTCGAACTGCATCGCGAGGACGAGAGGCTGGCGGCCGAGCGGTCCGCACGGACCCTTGGGTCAAGAGCCGAAACCAATAGCCCCGGAATGGCTCTCGGTCTCGCAACGCTCTCCGCCACCAACCCCACACCAGAGTGGACTGAAGCCGCGGGTCGAGCATTCGATGCCGCACTTTCGCGGCCCGGAGCACGAACGGCCCAGGATCAGGCGATTCTCGCGGTCGCAGTTTCGCTGCTTCCGGACTCACCGTCGGCAGCGCTCCGGAATCGGCAGCGCCAGAGACTGCTGGCCGAACTCCGAACGCGATTTCCGGGGTCGGACGAACTAGCGGCCGCCGAGTGTGCGGCTACCGTCAGTCCTTCGCCTTCCCCAGCGCCCGCAGCGGATTCTCGTCGCGATCTTCGGTGACAATCGCGGGTGAACCCTCGGGCAAGACCTGCAATGACTTGAGGAATTCAACGACCGCGGCACGATCCGGCTCGGGCAGAGCGAAGTAGCGATCTCGTATGGCCCGCGCCTCCCCGCCATGGAAATGAATGGCCTCGGTGAGGGTGGTGAGGTCGCCGCGGTGACCATAGGGCGCGCTCGAACCGGCGTCCCAGAGCTTCCGGGTCAGAAACTCACGAAGCGGTCGTGGCCTGGTGGGCTCGGTGAACGCGGCCGTAGGAGCCACGCCATGCAGGAATCCCTGCGGGGCGCGCTCATTGGCGAAGTGCGCGTAGGTGCCGTCGTTGAGGTCGTGTCGCTTGAGGTCCGTGAACGCTCGGACCGCGTATCTACCGCCGTTCTTCGAAACCCGCGGCGTCTGAATGTCTTTCGACAAGTCGACCTTGAACAGAGATCTTGCGTCTTTGTCCTGCGCGCGCAGGTTCCCCGGCGGATTGAATGGGCCCGGCTCTGCAAACACAGGGTCGTTCAGCGGGAGTTCCGCGACGTGGCATGAGACGCAGCCCACATCGGCGAAGATGCGCTCGCCACGAACAGCCTCGGCCCGTCGCTCGGGTTCGAAGGGGAGCTTGCGCCCCGGAAGATTGAGCCCCGCCTGATAGATGGTCAAGGCAGTGATGTCGCCCTCCGTCAACTCGTCGACAACGCCGTCGTTGTCGGCGTCTAAGCCCGCTCCAAAGCGCTCCACCGCCTGCATCCCGTGATGCTGATTCATCGCGGTTACGGTGAATTCCCGCAGCGATACCACTGCACCTTTTTGGTGGAACGGCTTGATCACTAGATCCCAGTCGACGCCAACAATCTCACGAGGATCAACGCGGCCATCGGGCAGGGCAAGGAGAGTGCCGAAGGAAATGCCCTTCGTTACCAAGGGACGACGCACTTCCCGAGCCGTCTTCGTCGCCTCCGCAAGCGCTGTCTCCCTGATTGCCACCAGGTCACGGGTCATCTCGCGGGCGAGCAGTTCGATCGCGCCCGACCCGTTCATCCCGAGACTGTTGCGCTCGGTCCCATCGCGGGGGTCGAAGGAGGTGACGACGGGGTCCCGCTCCTGAGCGAGCACAAACACGTTTGTCGCGAAATCACCAGCGCCCCCAGACCGAGGCTGGAAATGGCAGCCTTCGCAGGAATTCGCGTCGGGCCCAGACATTCGCGTGAAGGCAGGTTGGGAGGCGGTCCTCGGCGCGCCATGGCCCATGGACGCGGGACGCCCTTGACCGTCGGCTTTGTTGAAGCGCGCGTTGAAGAGAAACCGTCCCGCTTGAAAGAGCTGCGAAAACAGCAGCCCTCCAGAGTCGATGTCAGCCTGCTCAACATGTCGAGACAGCACGGGCGCATCCTGCGCTTTAGCGGCAAGCCCTGCGCCAGCGCCTATGGCGACAATGAGGCCAACCACAACCGCCAGTCGCCAAGGGCCCTTCGGGGAGCGGGAAGTCACCTACAGCTCCGGGAAGATACGGATCCGAACCACGACTGTTTCGGTGACGGTTGACTCCGCGCAGACACCCAACACGTCGCACTGCGAGAGGTCCCGTACGCGAATGTGCACGGTGAGGGGAACTTCGTAGTCCCCCCAGTTCACCAGGCCGGGATACGCGATGACAGAGAAGTCGCGCGGGGTGCCCAGGTTCTTGAGGCTCACCCAGTTCACCGGAGACTCGAAGTCGAGACCAAGGATCTCGCGATCGGGCGGCCCACCGATGCTCATATCGCCCGCGACCACACCGAGCTGAAACGCGCTGATGGAATTCAACGACGGCTCGGACGTCACTACGGTCATGGGCCCGCCGTAGTAGCCACGGTTTGGAAGGAGCGTGAGACCGAACGGCGCCAGGGGCAGGCTCAGCGGGGTGGAATCAACGGATGGCGGCGCGCCTCCGGTGCCTGCAACCGTCACAACGCGCCCATCCGGGGTGACCATCCGGACCCGGTTGTTCCGAGAATCGGCCACGACGGCCTCGCCGTTCGTCGGACTGATGAGGGCGGCAGCAGGCCCGTCCACCTGCGCAGCACGCGCTGGGCCATCATCACCCGAATACCCGGGCGTTCCGGTTCCGAGGAGCGTCCTCAACCGTCTCTGCGTCAGGTCAATCGAGAAGACCGCGCCGTTCAACCTGTCGCTCGCGATCAGGGCGCTGCCTTGCAGGTGCAGGCCAACCGGTTCTCCAATGTGCGCAGTCGCCAGATCCGCGCTCTCGCCCGCGTAGTCACCCGCGGCGGTTGAACCTGCCAGGACGGACATCACGCCACCTCGTAGTTCCCAGATCCGATGGCCCTGGGTGTCCGCTATGTAGACGACGTCACCACCCAACCCATCGGGAGCAACGGCCACTGAAGTGGGCTGATTGAGCCCGACACTCAGCGGGTCTCGCCCCACCGCGGGCCCGGCATCGCCGACGGCTCCGTTCCCCGCAACCGTCGCGACGACGCCGTCGAACCCAACCCTTCGGATCCTATTGTTGCCGGCGTCGGATATGTAGAGATCCCCCGCATCGTTCAACGCAATCCCGCCGATGTCGCTGAACGTGGCAAGCGTCGCGGATCCTCCGTCACCCGAGAAGCCCTGCACGCCTGTGCCCGCCACGTCGCGGATCAGGCCAGACTGAAGCTTCCGAACCCGGTGAGAGGCGGCTTCGACAAAGTAGATGTCTTGCGAGAAGGGGTCGGCGGTCAACCAACTGGGCGCATCGAGGTTGGTCGCGATGCTGTAGGCAGGCCGCGGTTGAGTGACTCGACCCAGGTTGACTTCGTCGGGAGTGTATCGACCGTTCCCCGCGTCGACGCCGACGACCAGCGACGCCAGTGAAACGAACCCGCGACTATCCGTAGCCTCGACCTCAAACAGGATTTCGGTAGCTGCGCTGAGCAACGTGTAGGAGGCTTCATAGAAAAGGCCATTGCGAACTGGGATCACCGCCTCTCCGTTGAACCGGAACACCACACTCGCAACGGTGCCGTTGTCGGTTACCGTCGCGCGATAGGTTTGCTCAATGCCCTGAATAGCCGATGCCTTGAGCTCGATGTCTATGACGGGAGGAGGATCAAGAAAGATTGCAATCGCCCGCTCCACGACTGTCACCTGTCCCGCCGCATCCTCCGCTTCCGCTCGGACGAGAGCCTGTCCCACTGCCACCGGAACGAATTCGAAGGCGACGTCGCCACCGATCGTGGTCTCTGCGACCTGATTGCCGTTGAGAAACAGGCGGACGGCCTGCACGCCACCATCGTCAGTGGCCGTGGCGTGGAGGGCGCAGACATTCCCCTCGTAGCACACCGCACCATCCGCTGGCGTCAGATTCACCACCGGGGCTACGCCGCCCACTGTGGTGCGAACCGGCAAGCGAAGGCTCACCAGAGACTGGGACCCTAGAACTCCGGTAACGCGGGCGTGGAGGCGCACGTATAACTCCCCGCTCCCAATCGGCAATGCCGGCAGGGCGGTAGTGAGTGTCGCTGTGGTCCTTGATGGGATCGGAGGGAAACTCAGGCCCGGGTCGGGTGATTCTGGAAATCCCTGACCGAACAGCTCGACGCGGGCCAGGCCGCCAGCGCTGGTCGCCTCAACTTCCACGTTCAAGGGAACGCCCTCGGTGACGAACTGGTCCGGAAGGGGCGAGA
>JBDTVB010000252.1:0-4131 GCA_040007415.1 Anaerolineaceae bacterium | reverse complement strand
TGGCGCGGACCCAGCAGGGGAATAACAACGTCTACTGCCAGGACAACGACCTCTCCTGGATGTCCTGGGAGTGGGGCCCAGCGGAGCGTGAGATGCTGGACTGGACCCGCCGAATGACGCGGTTCCGGCGCGACCATCCGGTACTCCGCCGCCGGAAGTTCTTCCAGGGGCGCCCGATGCGTGGCGAAGCGGCGCGGGACATCATCTGGTACGGGGCCGATGGAAGGGAGATGTCTGAGGCTGCATGGCACGACCCCGAACGCCGCACGCTCGGCATGTGGTTGGCGGGTGACGCCCTGGACCTGGCACCTCTCGACTTGGACCCGGTGAACGCGAACACCGTGCTGATTCTTGTGAACGCCGGGGAGGGAGATATCGATTTCCGGCTGCCGGCAGTGCCGGCCCCGTACCATTGGTCACTCTCGTTTGACAGCGGACGGCCGGAACAGCGAGATGGCCGGGTCCAACTCAGGGGAAGGCGGCTCTACCGTGTGGCAGCGCGTTCGATCTGCGCGTTCGTGCATCCATCTGTCCGGGCGGAGGAGACGACAATCATGAGCGAGAACGCGTAGTTCTCCACCGGCGACTGAAGCCGAAGGGGCCGCCGTTTCTCGTGTTCCAGGGAGGCGCCAACGGTCGCTAACGTCCTACTCGGGCCCGACCAGGGCATCTCGCCAACGACCAACCCCTGTGTCGTCGAGCCCGAGCCAGTCACGGAGGACCGAGGCATTGTGTTCGCCCTTCCATGGCGCACCGCCGCGAACGCCGCTTTCGGCGTTCGAGAAGCGGTAAGGCGACTGCACAATGGGCCGTTGTCCACCCGCACGGTCGTCAACCTGGACGATCGTCGAGCGATGTTTCACGGTGGGCTGTTCACGAATATCGGCGCTCTCACGGACACGGCCCCAGGCGGTGTTCATTTTGTCCATGACGGCGACGAAGGCCGCCTCGTCAGGCAAGTTCTTGAAATAGGCCTGAGCGGTGGCGCGGCGCAGTCGGACCTTTTCCGCAAACGGCGCGGAATCCGGAGACGGATCTACTACCGAGAACATGCTGGTCAGGAGCTTCCAGAGGTGCCGAAAGTCGGCTGAGATCAGCACCGCGCCAGCGACGGTGTCCCACACTTCGCTCTGCAAGAGCTTGGTATGCTCGGAGTCCTCGAGCCCAAAGTGGAGAGCGTCGTCCGTCACCAGCGTGGCATCGATCATCGCCATATCGATGTGCTGGCCCAGGCCGGTGCGATCACGCATGAGAAGTGCCGAGAGGACCGCGACGAGCCCGTGCAGACCAGCATTGGTATCGGCCATTGAGACGGCTATATCGGACGGAATCCCCTGGCCCCACCGGGTTTGGCGTGCGATGAGGCCGGATTCGGCGTGAATGATCGGCGCGTAGGCAGCACGCTCTGACTCGGGGCCGGCCTGGCCGAATCCCGAGATCGAAAGCATCACGAGGCGCGGGTTGAGAGGCTGGAGCGCGGCGTAATCGATCCCGTAGCGTTTCATGATTCCCGGGCGGAAATTCTCTATCAGCACGTCCGCGCGGGTAGCGAGTGCCTTGATCAATTGAGGTCCGCCTGGCCGCCCGAGATCGATGCAGACGTCCCGCTTGCCGACGTTTTGCTGGTGATAGTAGCCGGGGTTGCCGCCAATATCCGCGCCCCAGGAGCGCGTGACGTCGCCGTCCGGGGGCTCCACCTTAACCACGTCCGCGCCCAGGTCGGAGAGCATGCGGCCGGCGAATGGCCCGGCGAGTACGCGCGACATGTCCAGTACACGGATGCCTTCCAGTGGGTAGCTCATGCTGTCGTCTCCTGCGCGCGGGTCAACTGAGGGGCAAGTGTAATGCACCGCCATTCCATCTGCGCCGGTTCTTCCCCGTAGACTGGGGAGGCACCATGGCCGCTTCCACGATTTCCGAAAAGATCCGCAAGCAGTTGGCGGCATTGCCCGCCCGCCCGGGCGTCTACATCATGCGCAACGCCAGGGGCGAGGTGATCTACGTCGGCAAAGCGGCCAAGCTCAAGGATCGGGTCCGTTCGTATTTCGGATCGGCCCGTGGAATGGAGCCAAAGACGGTGGCGCTGCGCGGCCACATCGAGGACTTCGAGTACATCGTTGTCGGCAACGCAGGCGAGGCGCTGATCCTGGAAGCGACGCTCATCAAGCGCCACCAGCCGTTCTTCAACATTCGCCTGAAGGACGACAAGCGATACCCGTACCTGAAGGTGGATGTGCAGAATCCCTGGCCTCGCGTTTATATCACGAGGCGGATAGAGAAGGATGGCGCCCGATACTTCGGGCCGTACGCCAGCGCCGGGTCAGTCCGGCACACGCTGGACCTGACCAAGAAGCTATTCCCCTGGCGGTCGTGCACCAAGGAGATCACGGGCCGGGATGCGCGGCCCTGTCTCGACTATTTCATCAAGCGATGCATCGCGCCGTGCACGGCTTTCTGTACGAAAGAGGAGTATGACGAGGTGATCCAGCAGGTACTGCTCTTTCTGGAAGGGAAGTCTGACGACGTCCTGCGCCGGCTGAAGCAACAGATGGAAGACGCTTCCGAAAGGATGGAGTTTGAGCGGGCGGCCATGCTTCGCGACCAGCTCCGTTCCATCGAGCGCACTGTTGAGCGGCAGATGATCTCAACGACGAAGAATGAAGACATCGACATCTTCGGGATGTCGCGCCACGGCGACCAGGCTTGCATGCAGGTGTTCTTCGTCCGCGGCACGCAGATGATCGGCCGCGACAACTTCGTGGTTGAGGGCACCACGGACGAATCCGACGGAGCTGTGCTCAGCAACTTTCTGCTTCAGTACTACGAGAGCGCCCAGTACATCCCCAAGTTGGTGGCGGTGCCAATGGACCCGGACGAGCGCGAAACGATCGAGGAGCTGCTTTCGGAGAAGCGTGGTTCGCTTGTGGAAGTGCGCGTACCTGAGCGCGGCGAGAAGAAGCGGTTGGTGGAGTTGGCGGCCGAAAACGCGAAGGAAGCGCTCGACATGATGCGTGTGCGATGGCTGGCAGACGCGGACAAAACGCAACAGGCGCTCGATCAGCTTCGGGAGGAACTGTCGCTCCCCGAGGTCCCCCGCCGTATCGAGTGTTACGACAACTCGAACATCCAGGGCACCAGTCCGGTCTCCAGCATGGTGGTGTTCATTGACGGCAAGCCGGCGAACAACCACTACCGGCGGTTCAAGGTGAAAACCGTTGTTGGGGCGGACGACTTCGCGACGATGGCCGAGATCATGCGGCGGCGCTTCAAACGGGTGGAGGTGGTTTTGCCAACCGAGCCCCGAATGGGCAGTGAAGACAACGCCACGGGCACCGTACCGGTCGAACGCTCCGCGCCGGAAGACGCGTGGGACCTGCCGGACCTGGTGATTATCGATGGGGGCAAGGGCCAGTTGGCGGCAGCCGCCCAGGCGATGCGCGAGATGGGCGTGCATCACATCCCCGTCGTCGGCCTGGCAAAGCGCTTCGAAGAGCTCTTTGTCCCCGACGAAGACGACCCGATCGTCCTGCCACGAGGCTCGGAAGCGCTGTACATGGTGCAACGGCTCCGCGATGAGGCGCACCGATTCGCGATCACCTTCCACCGCCAGGTCCGCGCAAAGTCATCGATCCAGAGCGCGCTGGACACGATCGCCGGGATTGGGCCAAAGCGGAAGAAGGCGCTGCTGAAGAAGTTCGGCAGCGTGAAGACGATCCGCGAAGCCGACGTAGACGAGATCGCCAGCACACTGGGGTTCACGCGCGCACTTGCCGAGAAGGTGAAGGCCGAGCTCTAGCCGCTCGCCGGATATGGAAGTCCCCCGGCCGGAGGTGGGTCGATGCGTGTAGCGGCGGTACTGTTCCTGCGTTGCGCCGTCTCCCCGATCGCGGACTGCGCGAGGAGCGGCGATGATGCGCCCGTGAGTACGAACGCGAAGGGCCGTCGTTTCCTTGCACTGGGCGACTCCTACACCATCGGTGAGGGCGTGGCGGCGAGAGAGCGCTGGCCGGTGCAGCTAGCGGCGCTGCTGGCCGCCGAGGGCATCAATGTGCGCGCGCCCCAGATCATCGCCGCGACCGGATGGACAACCGCGGAACTGGCTATGGGCATCGAGGACGCGAACCTCGAAGG
>JBDTVB010000251.1:0-4136 GCA_040007415.1 Anaerolineaceae bacterium | reverse complement strand
CCGGCAGCGCGAACCTCGGACGCGACCTCTTCGGCCCGCCGTTCCTTGCTGCGATAGTTGACCGCCACCCTCGCCCCTTCGCCTCCGAGCAACACGGCGATCCGCGCCCCTATTCCGCGCGAGGCGCCCGTAACCAGCGCGACGCTGACGCGAAGCGCACCACTCAGCGGCTGTTCCACGGCCCGAGTCTACGCCGGCTATCGTCAAAGAGCGCCCCGGTTGCCTACACTGAGGCATGCCAGAACCACCGTCCGGGCATCGCATCGTCCTTTTGCTGGTACACGGACCGAACCTGAACTTGCTGGGTGAGCGCAATCCGGCGGTCTACGGCACCACCACGCTGCTCGATATCGAGGCGGACGTGGCGGCAGCCGCGGGCGCTCGAAGCGCAAGCGTCCTGGCATTCCAGAGTAACCATGAAGGCGCGCTCATCGACTTTCTCCACGAGCGTCGCAAACTCGCGGACGGGGTGGTGATCAACGCGGGCGCATTCACCCACACATCGATCGCTTTGCGCGACGCAATCGAAGCGATACAGCTGCCGGTGGTGGAAGTGCATATCTCAAACACGCACGCACGCGAAGGCTTTCGCCACATCTCCATGATCGCTCCGGTCTGCCTGGGTCAGGTGACTGGCCTCGGACGAGACGGCTACACTGTGGCCACGAACCTGTTGCTCGATCACCTTGGTGCACCGCAAGCCATGATCGCCTGATTCCCCGGAGACCGACATGTCCGATCGCCTGACTCGCATCCGCGCCGCAATGGCCGAGCAGAAGCTCGACGCGCTGATGATCTCTGCCCCCGGCGAGGAGCACCTGGGTGCTGAGACGCGCTACTACGTCGCCGGGTTCACGGGGACAGCGGGAGTCATCCTGATCACGCCCACGCGGGCTTATTTCGCGGCCGACTTTCGCTACGTTGAGCAGGCTGCGATCGAATGTGTTCCGCGCGGCTTCGAGGTGTTCAAATCTGGGGGCAGGCGCTCGGAATGGCTGGGGACGCTCTTTTCGGAGGCAGGCATCGGCGGCAAGACGCTCGGCCTCACAAGACTTGACGCCACATACGGCGGCTATCTTTCGGTCGCTGAAGCTATCTTCCAACTGCCCGCGAAGGAGCACCCGGCACTCGTCCCCGCACCGCCGATCGTGGAAACGCTGCGCGCGCAGAAGGACGCGGAAGAAGTTGCCCTGCTGCAGCGTGCGATCGACGTCTCGGACCTGGCGTTCGCGGAGTTGCTCGATGCGCTCCATCCGGAGATGACCGAAAGGGAAGCGGCCGACGTCTTTCGCAGAAACGTGCAGCTCTCCGGAGGCGACGACATCTCGTTCGACACCATTGTCGCGACCGGGCCGCACGGGGCGATGCCGCACGCACGGCCGCGAGACGTGGCGATCGAGCAGGACCAACCGCTGGTGGTTGATATGGGCGCGCGGTTTCAGCGCTACTGCAGCGACCTGACGCGAACGATCGTTCCAGGGCAAGCGGATGCTCGCTTTCGGGAGGTCTACAACATCGTCCACGGGGCGCAGCGCGCGGCGATTGAGGGTATCGAAAGCGGCATGACTGGCCAGCAGGCCGACGCGTTCGCTCGCGACCACGTCGCGAAGGCAGGCTACGGCGAGCAGTTCGGGCACGGGCTTGGACACGGCATCGGGCTGCAGGTCCACGAGGCGCCGCACCTCGGCGTAACCAGCTCGGATGTCCTCTTGGACGGAATGGTGTTTACCATTGAACCCGGCATCTACATCCCGGGCTGGGGCGGCGTCCGGATTGAAGACATCGTAATTCTCGAAAACGGCAAGCCTCGCGTGTTGAGCCACGCTCCCAAGCTGACCCCCGCAGGAGTTTGAACAATGATTTCTACCGCTGAACTGAAGAAGGGCTCGACCATCGAGATGGATGGCAAGCTCTTCGCGATCATGGATTACAGCCATATCAAGACAGGCCGCGGCTCGGCCCAGGTGAAGATCAAGCTGCGCGACGTGCGAAGCGGCTCGATCATCGAACACACGGTTCAATCCGGTACCAAGTTCACCCGCGCCCGCGTCGAACGCCGGGAGATGCAGTACCTCTACAGCGACGACCAGTTCTACTACTTCATGAACACGGAGAACTTCGAGCAGATCCCGGTGGACGCTCAGAAGGTTGGCGACGCCAACAAGTACCTCAAGGAGAACGACGTCTGCGAAGTCGTGCTCTTCGGCGAAGAGGTTATCGCGATCGAAATGCCGATCTCGGTCGAACTCACGGTGATCCGGACGGATCCGGGCTTCAAGGGTGACACGGCAACCGGCGGCTCGAAGCCAGCAACGATGGAGACTGGACTGGTCGTCAACGTCCCGTTGTTCGTGGAAGAGGGCGCGAAGCTGCGGATCAATACGGACCTCGGCTCCTACATCGAGCGGGTCACGTAGGCCGCGCGCCAGCTGTGACACAACAGGCGATCACTCCCTCGGCGATCCTCACGATCCTTCGCGATGTGATCGAAGGGAGCGAACTGTTCTCCGATCTTTGGATCCAGGCGGAGGTGTCAAACTACAGCCGCTCGTCGCCGGGGCACCGCTATTTTTCCTTGAAGGACTCTGGCGGAGTACTTCGCTCGGTCCTCTTCGCGAACAAAATGCCGGGGTTCCAGATGAAGGACGGCGAACGCGTCCTTGCGCACGGGTACATCTCCATCTACCCCGCGCGCGGGGAATTGAACTTCGTCTGCGACTTCGTGCGGCCTGAAGGCGTCGGGCTGCTGGCGGCGAAGTACGAGGAACTGAAGGCGCGGCTGGAGGCCGAGGGACTGTTCGACCCGGCACGCAAACGTCCGCTCCCGCGCTTCCCGACCATTATCGGGGTGGTGACCTCGCCCACCGGCGCAGCGCTGCAAGACATCAAGAACGTGCTCTCGCGACGGTGGCCGCTGGCCACCCTCGTGCTGGCGCCGGCGCTGGTGCAAGGGGAGCAGGCGCCCGCGCAAATCATCGCAGCCCTGCGAGCGCTCGCCAGCGAACCTGGCCTCGACCTCGCAATCGTGGCCCGTGGCGGGGGCAGCATCGAAGACCTCTGGGCGTTCAACGACGAAGGCGTGGCACGAGCAATCTTCGGATTTCCGGTGCCAGTGGTTTCGGGCGTGGGCCACGAGACCGACGAGACGATCGCGGATCTTGTGGCCGACCTGAGGGCACCAACACCAAGCGCGGCGGCAGAACGGAGCAGCCCGGATGCGGCGCAGCTGGCCCGCACCCTGTTCGTGCTCGATCGGGGCATGAGTTCGTGTGCGCGTGAAGCGATCGGCACACGGGCGCTGGATGTGGATGCCTGCCTGCGACGGTTGCAAGGCAGCGCACCGGACCTTAGTGGTCTGACGCGTGATGTGAGCGCACTGCTGCGCGAACTGCAGGCTGGCCTCGAACGCCGCTGCGCGACGGACCGCGCTCGTTTTGAGGGCCTCTCAGCGCGGCTTAGCGGGCTCGACCCAATGGCCACCCTTGGCAGGGGATTCGCGATCGTCCAGCAGGCTGGCGGCAAGAAGCAGGTCGTCAACGGCATTCGCAAGGTAAAATCTGGCGAGCGGCTGCAAATTTCGGTGGCCGATGGCGCGTTCTGGGCGGAGGTGAGTTAGTTGGCCGAAAAGACGTTTGACCAGTTGTATACCGCGTTGGAGGAGAAGGCACGGCGGCTGGAACAGGGCAACCTGCCGCTCGAAGCGTCGCTCAAGCTCTACGAAGAAGGAGCCGCGATCGCAGACGACCTCCGCAAGATCCTTGAAGGCGCCGAACTGCAGGTGAAGACCCTGCAGGCGCGACTCGAAGACGACCGTGCGGTGATTCGCGAAGTTGAAGCGGAGTACGACCACGAAGCGGGCGAGTTCGAAGAATGACGCTTCGCATCGCGTGGCTGACGACGGGACGCGGACCCGGTTCGTTCGGGGCGCTGGAGTACACCTTAAAGGCCATCGATCACGGCCTGCCGGTTTCGATTGCCGTCGTCTTCGTCAACCGGGCGCCGGCCGAAGCCGAACCCACTGACGCACTAATGACGATGGTCGACGGGCGGGGCATCCCTGTCGAAACGCTCTCCTCGGTGGCATATCGCAAGGCGCGCGGCGGGAAGATCTCGAAGCCGGGCGAGCCGCTCGCTCC
>JBDTVB010000250.1:0-4151 GCA_040007415.1 Anaerolineaceae bacterium | reverse complement strand
GATCAGAATCTTGTGCACTTCATCAGGCCCGTCGGCGATTCGCAACGTGCGCGCGCCCTGGTACATGCCCGCCAGCGGCGTGTCGCCAGAGACGCCCATCGCCCCGTGCACCTGGATCGCCCGGTCGACTACGCGTTCGAACGCGGCCGGCACGAAGATCTTGATCGCCGAGATGTCCGTCCGCGAATCACCACCGCTGTCGATGACCTGGGCAGTGTGAATCGTCATCAGCCGCGCGGCCTGGATGTCCATGTAGCTATCGGCGATGAATCCCTGGATGAACTGCTTCGTTTCCAGCTTTCCGCCGTGCACTTCGCGCGAGATCGCGCGCTGTACCATCAGATCGAAGGCGCGCCACATCTGGCCGATGCTGTTCATGCAGTGGAAGACGCGCCCCGCGCCCAAGCGGTCCTGGGCAGCCTGGTGGCCGGTGCCCGTGCGCCCCAGCTGGTTGGTGACTGGCACGCGCACGTTCGAGTACGTGATTTCGCAGTGGTTACTGTCGCGTCCCCAAACGGGCACGCTGCGTTCGATCTTGAAGCCGGGCGTATCTGTCGGGACGATGATCTGGGTCATCTTCTCCCGCGTCCCACCGGTTCCATCTGACTCTTCCGTCCGGCACATCACGATTGCAAACGCCGCTCCCTTGGCGCCCGAGGTGAACCACTTCCGCCCGTTGATCACCCACTCGTCGCCATCGCGCACGGCCCGCGTCTGAATGGCGTACGGGTTGGAGCCCGGTGCGTCCGGTTCGGTCATGGAGAAGCAGGAGCGGATCTCACCGGCGATCAGTGGCTCCAGCCACTTCTTCTTCTGCTCATCCGTTCCGTACTTGATCAGGATCGTCTGGTTCCCAGAGTCGGGGGCCACGACTCCGAAGATCGGGTTGGAATAACCGCTCCACGCAAGGATTTCGTTCATGTAGGCGTGCTTCAGGAAGCCTATGCCCATGCCGCCGTACTCCTTCGGCAGGTGCGGAGCCCAGAGGCCAGCCTTCTTCACGTTCTCCTGCAGCTCGCGGAAGAGCTCGGGTCGGCCCGGGCTCTCCCAGTCGCCGAGTCGGTCCTCGTTCGGGATGACGTAGCGGTTGACGATGTTCGCCGTTGCGAGGCGCACATCATTGATCTCCGAGTCGAGGCCCGGGATTGGGGCTACTTGCATGACAAAACTCCTTCTTCAAGTGCCGTCTACTCTACGCGGCGACGGCCGGGCCGCATTCGTACGTTTCCTATTCCAACCGCTGGCCCGGTTGGTATGCATCACGCGGCACGTCTTGTCCAGCGTTCACCATGTGGTGGGCAAGCGGCCCGAACGCTTTGAACACTGTTGCGAGTGTCGCTTCGTCCATTCCCTCGTCGTTCATCGCCTGGCGCATGTAACGCAGCCAGCGCCCCGCTGCCCGTTCGTCGATCACGAAGGGAAGGTGGCGGATGCGCAACCGCGGGTGGCCATACAGCTCCGAGTAGCGCGCCGCGCCACCCATCCACTGTTCGAAAAAGAGCTTCAACTTCGCTTTGCCCGGCTCCAGGTCTTCCGGGTAGATGGAGCGTTGCTCAGTGTCGCCTTCCACCAGCTCGTAGAAGTGCTCAACGATGCGGCTCACCGCCTCGGCTCCACCGATTTGCGTAAATAGGCTCACCAGATCTGGCTGCACGCCGCCATAGTGGCATGGAGCGGCCGATATTGGCACGGCCGAGTGGCCCAAATTCAGCCGACAGTCGCCGGTTGCCTGTCTCGCTTCGCGACCTCCGAGCGGACCAGTGGGATCAGCTCCCGTCCGTAGTCGGCAGCGTCAGCCAGCGGTTCGAAGCCGCGGATCAAGAGTGTCGTTACCCCGGCGTCGTAGTACGCGAGCAGTGATTCCGCCACCTGCTCGGGTGTGCCAACGAGTGCCGTTGTGTTTCCGTACGCCCCCACTGCTGCCGCGATCGCCGTCCACAGCCGTTCGTCGTGCACTTCTGCCTGGTCCGCGAGCCCCAGCAACCGCTGCGACCCCACCGCCTGCGGCTTGTAGTTCGCAGCTGCGCCATTCGTCGGCTTCTGCAGTGAGAGGATGCGTTCGAGGTAGACGCGCGCCTTCTCCCACGCTTGCTCTTCCGTGGCGGCCAGGATCGGCCGGAAGGAAACGCTGAACCGGGGTTCCCGCTTGAACTTCGCCGCTTCGGCGTTTACCTCGCCAATCTGCTGACGGACAGCTGCGAGTGGTTCGCCCCACATTGCGAAAACGTCCGCGTGTTTCGCCCCCACCGCCAACGCCGGCCCGGACATCCCACCAAAATAGAGCGGCAGGTGTGGCTGCTGAAGCGGCTTCACCTCCGACGTCGCCTTGCGCACGTGGTAAAACTCGCCTTCGAAATCGAATGGCTCGGAGGCGGTCCACGTCTTGCGGACGACTTCGAGATACTCATCAGTGCGCCGGTAGCGCGCGTCGTGGTCCAGCCAGTCGCCGTCGCGCTGCTGCTCGGCGTCGTTCCCGCCAGTGATGATGTGCAGCGCCACGCGACCCCTCGTGAACTGGTCCAGGGTCGCAGCCTTTCGCGCTGCCAGCGTGGGTGCCACAAATCCCGGCCGGTGGGCGATAAGAAAGCCCAACCGGTCCGTCATGGAGGCGGCGTACGAAGCCACGCTGAAACCGTCCGGCCCGCTGGACCCGTAGCCCACCAGCACACGGTCGAACCCAGCGTCTTCGTGCGTGCGGGCGAAATCGCGGACGAAGTCCGGTTCGATGTGGCCGCCAACGAGTGACGCTGCCGGGCCATCCAACTCTGACGCCGACCGCGTCCCGATCATCCCGATGAATTCAACTGGCACATGTGCCTCCCTCGGCAATGTTGGTTGTCATGGCTGAATGCCGAGCGCGGCTTTGCCTGCATTCAGCGTTACCATGTCGTCCTGCGGCATATGGATTCGGCTGCACAGCACGTCGCGGTGGTAGCGTTCCAGCGGATTCGAACGCGAGAGTCCCGGGTTGCCAATCAGGCTCATGGCGATGTCCACCGCCTTCACCGCGTTGTTCGTCGCTGCGAACTTAGCGAACCCCGTCTGCGATGCGACCCTCGGGTCGTAACCGCCGACGTCCAACTCGGCGGCAAGGCCGAAGATCAGTCGTTCGTTCTCCCAGAGCAACCCTTCAATCTCGCCAATGCTGCTCTGGAACCGCGGCAGGGTCGCCAGCGACGTGCCGAGATTGGCCGGCACCCGGTCATGAAGATAGCCCCTCAACCACGTCGCCGCTGCCCGCGCGATCCCGTGGTAGAGCGCCGCCAGCACCAGGTTGTTCCACGATGACTGCACCGGGTCCGGCGGCAGCCAGGCGCCTGGTGCTCGAATGTCTACAGCGTATTCTGCGGGGATCTCGACGTTTTCGAGGATGAGGTCGTGACTTCCCGTCGCGCGCATCCCCATGTGGTCCCATGTTTCCACGATTCGGAGCCCCGGCGCATCACGCGGCACAACGAACCAGCCAACTTGAGGGTCATCCCCTGCGGTACGGCTCCAACAGATGAAATAGCGCAGCAGTGGGCTACCAGTGGCATACATCTTGTGGCCTGACACCCGCCAGCCGGAGGCGGTTCGCACGGCCGTCATCGAAGGCAGGCCACCGCGCGTCGGGGTGCCGAGTTCGGGTTCAACGCGCATGACGTTTATCAGCGCGATGCCCGCTAACGATTCCCGGCAGAGCATTTCGTGGACCGATGGCGTCCACACGCCGTTTAGGGCGGGCAGCGCGTGGTAGATCAGGTGCATCGCGTAGACGAGCGCCGTAGAAGGTTCTCCCCCGCCGATCGTCGAGACCACACGGCACGCCGTTTCCAGCCCTGCACCCGTTCCTCCAAGGCGCGTTGGCACCGTGAGATTGAGCAGTCCAGTGTCCCGCAGAGCTTCGAAGTTCGCGAACGGAAACGCAGCAGTGCGGTCCACTTCTGCCGCCGTCAGGGCGAACCGGTCAGCAAGTGCTCTCGCACGGCGCAGCGCGGATTCCTGCGCCACCACGGCCTGGGGCTGGGTCGTCACTGCCACCGCCAATGTTGACTTAGTTGGTCAAGAATACGGGACGCGTCGGTCATTTTCAACGCGTCCCCGCAGCCGTTATGGCCAGTCGCTGCCGGGAACCGAGTCAGGGTCGCGCCGCACTTCGTCCCAGCGCCGCG
>JBDTVB010000249.1:0-4152 GCA_040007415.1 Anaerolineaceae bacterium | reverse complement strand
TACGACTTCCGCCTCCCCCGCCCACTGACGGCGGACGACCTCGTCTGGCTGGACGAACGGATGCGCAAGTCGATCGCCGGGAAGCACCCGTTCGTCATGTCATCGCTGACGAAGGCTGAGGCCGAAACGCGGTGGGCCAACCAGCCGTTCAAGCTCGATCTCTTGAAGGACCTCGAAGAAGGGAACGTCACGCAGTGCACGCACGCGGCATTTACGGACCTCTGCCGCGGCGGGCATCTCAACGACACAGGCGAAATCCCGGCTTTTAAGCTAATGAGTATCGCGGGCGCCTACTGGCGGGGCAGCGAGAAGAACCCGCAGCTCCAGCGAGTCTACGGTGCCCTCTTCGAAACCCAAGCGGAGCTAGACGCCTACGAGCAGCAGCTCGAAGATGCCCGCCGCCGCGACCACCGGCGGATCGGCCGCGAACTCGGTCTCTTCACGCTGGTCGAGGAGATCGGTCCGGGCCACGTCGTCTGGCTCCCCGCGGGCGCGACGATTCGCCGCGAACTGGAGCGCTGGATCGTCGACGAGGAGATTGCACGGGGCTATCAACACGTCATAACGCCGGTCGTTTCGAAGCGCGAACTGTACGTCAAGTCTGGCCATTGGGAGCACTACCGCGATGCGATGTACCCGGTGATGGAGCGAGACGGCGAAGAGTACGTCCTGCGCCCCATGAACTGCCCCAGTCACATCATGGTCTTCGCCGAAGGCCTTCATTCGTACCGGGAGCTGCCGATCCGGATCGCTGAGCTGGGCAACATGCATCGCTTCGAGAAGTCCGGCCAGGTCTCGGGCATGAGCCGCGTCCGCATCATGACGCTGAATGACGCCCACATCTTCTGCGCCGACATCGCCCAGGTTGAGGAGGAGGTCGAAGGCGTCCTCCGACTGATGGAGGAGGTGTATGGCATCCTCGGGCTGAAGGACTACTCGTACCGGCTCTCCCTCGGTGACCCGGACGACAAAGAGAAGTACGTCGACAACCCGCCGATGTGGGAAAAGGGCGAGGCGCTCTTGCGTCAGGTGCTCCAGAAGGTGGGGCTCGAATTCACGGAAGAAAAGGGCGAGGCCGCCTTCTACGGCCCGAAGATCGATGTCCAGTTCAAGACCGCCGCGGGACACAGCGAAACGCTCGTGACGATCCAGGTGGACTTCCATCTCCCGGCGCAGTTCAAGCTCGAATATGTAGGAGAGGATGGGGAACGCCACCAGCCGATCATCGTCCACCGCGGTGTCATTTCCACAATGGAACGGATGGTTGCACTCCTTATAGAAGAGTACGAAGGCAACTTCCCGCTCTGGCTCTCGCCCGTCCAGGCGGTGGTCATCCCGATCGCTGATCGGCACGTTCCGTACGCAAACGAGGTGGCTGCCGAGCTGCGAAAGGCGAAGCTGCGCGTCGAAGTCGACTCGCGAAACGAGCGCATGCAGGGCAAGATCCGCGACGCGCAGATGCAGAAGGTCCCCTACATGCTCGTCGTCGGCGACCGCGAGGCGGAGGCCAAAGCAGCCGCGGTGCGCGTCCGCGGTGGCGGAGACCTCGGCTCGACACCAGTTAGCGCCATCGTCGAACGCCTGCGCGAAGAGCGTGACAGCAAGGCGCTGTCGCCGGCCTCGCCAACCGCGTAGCCATGGCTCGCACGCTCGGACGCACGAAGGCGGTGGCAAGCGCCACCGCCTTCGTCGTGTATGGGCGCTACGATCGGGGTTTACACAGTCGCCTGGGCTTCGCCTTCAACAACCGATTCGCCGTTCTGATTGGTGGTAACGACTTTGATCGTCGCCACGCCATCCTTGATCGCGGTCACTTCGCCTTTCGCCGTCAGCGTGTCGCCCGGCCACACCTGCTTGGTGAACCGGACGCCATACTTCTTCAGCGCCACTGGTCCAACCCAGTCGGTCAGCATCCTTCCCGTGAGGCCCATCGAGAGCATCCCGTGCGCGAAAACCGACGGGTAACCGCCCAGGCCCTGGGCGATAGTGTCATCGTGATGCAGCGGATTGAAATCCCCGCTCGCCCCCGCGTACTTCGTGATGTGCGTTCGCGCCACCTTTTCGATGACGACCGCTTCGCGCGTATCTCCAACTTTGAGTGTCATGATTCGGTCCTCCTATTGCTCGACGGCTTTTTCGGTCTGCACGCCGACCGAGGTTGCGGTGACGCAGAGTACGCCGTCCTGGTTGCGATACTCGGTCACCGACTCGCTGAACATCAGCTTGCCACCGCGCCGACCTTCCTTCTCCCAGCGATTGCCAGGACGGGAAGTTACCGTCAGCGTGTCGCCTTCGTGGATCGGCTGGTGGTATTCGTAGTGCTGCTCAGCGTGTAGACCGCGGCCGAGACCGCCGCCGCCGCCATCCCCGCGGTGAGCGGGTGCCGCCCCTTTGCGCGGCCGCGTGAGGTCAAGCGCGTAGTCTGGCTGCCAGTGAGCACTGCACTGCACGAACGTTGGCGGCACAACCATCCCCCCGATCGCCTTCGTTGCTGGGTCGTTGGGGTTTGAGTATTCGGGGCGAATGTCGAGCAGCGAGCGCGCGAACAACATTACCTGTGTGCGGTCGACCGGGAATTCGAAGCCTTCGGCCATGGGTCTCCTCAAAAGAACGTGATGGCCCGAATCCTAGGCTCGGCGGCCTCATTCGGCAACGCGCGTGCCAGACTGACGACGAGGAGCTATTTCCGCAGTTCCGCCATCTCCTCGTCCGAAGGCAGTTTGACCCCCGCTGCCTCCAGCGCTGCGCGGCCCTTGTCCAGGTGCCCCGCCCACCAGCGGTTGAACACCGACCTCGGCAGCTCGCCAGACTCGTGAAGCGCAACAATGCGGTCGAGTTCAGCCATCGTCGCTGACTCAAGTTCGTCGCGTGAACCGTTGTTCAGGTATCCCCAGTCGGCGCCTGGCCGTCGCTGGTCGAACGGGCGCATGGACTTGAGACGCTGATTCGCCTCCTCCTCGCCCATCGCACGCGTCCCTTTCAGTCGCTGCAGTGCGATCGCGTCGTCCACGCCAACCAGCCACATCTGGTCGCACCAGCGGGCGTAGCCGGCTTCCATCAGGTTCACCGCTTCCATAACGGCGATGTCGTTCGGCCCGAGCGTCTCTCTCCACTTCGTGATCTCGGCGTGTACGGCGTCGGTGATGCTGCCGATCGCTTTCGTTAGCCGCGCCATCTCAGCGGGCTTGCCGAACACCTTCGCTCCCAGCACTTTGCGGTCTACAAAGCCGTCTTCACCGACAATGTCGGCGCCGAACGCCTCAACCACACGGGCGAAGCCGGGCGTGCCGGGGTCGTACAGCCGGTGCACCAGCTTATCGGCGTCACAATGAGTGGCGCCCCGTTCCTCAAGGATCTGTCCGACGGTGGACTTCCCGGCAGCGATGGTTCCGGCCAGGCCGATGACGAGGGGCATGCGTATCTCCTGTTTGGATAGCTGGGGGGCCGGCGCAAGCCTCCCCCTCAACCGAACTCCGAAAGCCCAAGTCCTCGGCTTACGGCCTCTCGTTGGACATGATGATTGTCCCGGCGGCGGCGAACATCCCGCCTACCCCATGGCTAACACTGATCTTCGCGTTCGGCACCTGAGCCGCCGCTGTGCCGCGCATCTGCTTCACACTTTCTTGAAGCGCGTACATGCCGTACATGCCGGAGTGCATGAAGCTCAGCCCGCCGCCGTTGGTGTTCAGCGGAAGCTTGCCGCCGGGCCGCGTGTTGCCATCCCAGATGAATTGCGCCGCCTCGCCCGGCTTCACAAACCCGAGGTCCTCGAGTCCGTACAGCGGGAGATGCGCGAACGCGTCGTAGATCATCAGGTGGTCAACGTCGCTCTGCTTGATGTGGGCTTCGTCGAACGCCTTCTTCCCGGAGATGCGGAAAGCGGTTGAGCTCGTGAAGTCGTACATCTGGCTGATCATCGGCGTCTCGGCGCTTTCGCCCGTGCCGATGATGTAGACCGGCTTCGTCGGGAAGTCCTTCGCGCGGTCGGCTGACGTGAGAATGAGCGCGCCACCGCCGTCCGTGACGAGGCAGCACTCCAGCAGTCGGAACGGATAGGCGATCATCCGCGAATTCAGCACGTCCTCGACCGTGATCGGCGCCTTCATGGTGGCGCGCGGATTCTTCGCGGCCCATTCGCGCTGCACCACCGCG
>JBDTVB010000248.1:0-4158 GCA_040007415.1 Anaerolineaceae bacterium | reverse complement strand
TGCCGTCGAGCGGACGCTCTCAGGAGTGGGGGCGTCTGCAGCAGCGCGATAACGGGAAGGGTCGTAAGACCAGGATGGGGACGCCGCGGCGAGGTGGCGCAGCCCTATCGGGAGTCATGGCCGAAATCAGCCTGCCCGTTTTTGAAGGTCCCCTGGACCTGCTGCTACATCTTATTGAGCGCGACGACCTGGATATCACGGCCGTCTCGCTTGTCAGCGTCACTGACCAGTACCTGAAGGCGATCCGCAGCGGCGATGGCTTCGAACCCCACGCCCTTGCGGAGTTCGTCTCCGTTGGCGCGAAGCTGATCTACCTGAAATCCAAGGCACTTCTACCCCGCCCGGACATTGATCCTGAAGCTGAGGTCGAAGACGACGATGTCGGGCGCGAGTTGGTGGACCTGCTGCGCGAGTACAAACGGTTCACCGAGGTGGTGAACATGCTCGAACAGCGGCAAAACTCGGGGATGCATTCCTACGCACGGATGGCACCCTCACCGGTCGTCCCGGAGGGCACCGGCCTTGGCAGCGTCACGGTCGACAAGCTGGCCGCCATCATGCAGGAGATCCTGAACCGCAAACCGGCCGTGCGAGCCCGCGCCGTCATCGTGCGAGACACGGCGATGACGTTGAGCGATCGCGTCTTCGACTTCCGCGAACGGCTGCGCAAGCGCGGCAAATTCTCGTTCCGGAGAGCGATCATGGAGTGCAGGGACCGGCTCGAAGTCGTCGTCTCGTTTATGGCGATCCTCGAGTTGCTGAAGTCCGGCGAATGCGACGCCCGCCAGGACGCCTCCTGGGCGGATATTGAAGTGGTGGCGACGAAGGTGGCCGTGGGCTGAGCGAGGTTCCCAAAGGGCTACGTCAGCACCATTTGCGTCTGCGTCACCTGCGCGATGAGCTTGCCATCCGCCGTGCGCACATTTGTCTGCCAGACCATCGTCCGCCGGCCGCGATGCAAAGGCAAACACTCGGCGGTAATGGTGGTGCCGGCTGGACCTGGGCCGAAGAAGTTCGTTTTCGATTCCAACGTTGTCGTGCCCGCGCCATCGGGAAGGTTCAGCACTGTCCCCACCGCGCCAACCGTGTCCGCGAAGGCCATGACGGCGCCGCCGTGGAGGATTCCCGGTACTGTGCACATCTCATCGCGCACGGGCATCTCGGCCAGCACCCGCTCAGGCGTGGCCTCGAGAAGACGAATCCCCAGCATCTCCGGGAAGTACCCGGCGAACCGTTTCTGAATCACCGCTGCCTGGCTATCCATTTCACCCTCCGCCGACTGTCACTGAACCGTAGAGCGTGGGCACCGCCGCGCCGCGTGCGCTACTCGAACGGTTCGAGCATCGGCAGCGATTCCGCCACCCGTGCCCGCGACTTCTCATCCAGGAACCAGAGCACGTAGCCGCAGTCCGCGCAGACCCGAACGAAATGCACCTTGAAACCGGACTCCATTCGGCTCTTCCCCGGCCTGTCATCGTCGCGGATGCGCCAGGTGAGGCTCACCTGGGAGACAGAAGCCGGAGGGGTGAGTGATTCGGACGAACAGGCGGGGCAGTGCATTCGCGAGAGTATAGGGCACGAGCGCCCGAAACCGGGGACGCGGCAAGCAGCCGCAGGTTCCTCGCGATGCCTCGTTCGCCCGGTGCTGGTAGTCTTTGAACCATGGTCATCCCTTCGTTCACGCGCGCGCAACTGGCCGCCGGAGCCCCCGGACCGGAGACGGCGCTCACGATCGGCGTCTTCGATGGCGTGCACCGTGGCCACCAGGCGCTGCTCGCTCGCCTGCGTGATGAGGCTCGCAAACGCGCGCTGGCGCCGGGCGTGGTGACGCTCCATCCGCACCCGATTACGGTCTTGCGCCCGGAGATCGCGCCCAGCTACCTCACCTCGCTCGAAGACCGCATGGAGCTGCTGCGCGGGGCCGGCGCCGATTGGGTCATCCCGCTCACCTTCACGGGAGAAGTCTCGGAAGTGTCAGCCGAGGACCTCGCGCGCTGTTTCAATGAAACGCTGCGCATGCGCCTGATGGTGCTCGGACCGGACGCCTCCTTTGGCCGCGGTGCGCCGAAGGACACCGCGGACCGGATGCGCTCGCTGGGTGGAGAGATTGGCTTCGAAGTCATTCAGGTTGAACCGTTGATGCACGATCACGAGCGCTACAGTTCGACGGCCGTGCGCAACGCCCTGGCAGAGGGCGAGATGGAGCGCGTGACCGCCCTGCTGGGCCGCAACTACACGATCGGCGGCCCGGTCGTTCACGGATTCGAGCGCGGTCGCACGATTGGTTTCCCCACGGCCAACATTTCGGTGGCGGCAGACCGCGCGCTGCCCGGGCTGGGCGTCTACGCCACCCGGTCGCACGTCGCCGGTCGCTCACTCGCGGGCGCGACGAACATCGGCAAGCGGCCCACGTTCGCCGCGGGCCACATCTCGGTTGAGACCTACCTGCTCGATTTTGAAGGCGACATCTACGGAGAACGTATGGACCTCGAGGTGATCCACCGGATTCGCGGCGAAGTCGCCTTCGCCAGCATCGATGAGCTGAAGGCAAAGATCGCCCGCGATGTTGAATCCGCACGGACGGCGCTGCAATGACGGACGAGGCACACCAGAAGCCGCAGTCCAAGGGCGTCTCTCGCCAGATGGCCCCGATTGATGAGCAGCTCGCCGTCCTGATGAGCGGCGTGGACTACGGTGACGACCTGCTCCGCCGCCAGATGGAACGCGAACTGCGCGGCCTCCTGGTGCTCGACAGGCCACTGCGCGTCTACCTGGGAATCGATCCGACCGCTACCTCGTTGACGCTCGGCCACACCGTGCCGCTGCGAAAACTGCGCCAGTTCCAACAGTTCGGCCACCACGCCATCTTCCTGATCGGCGACTACACGGCGCTCATCGGCGACCCGAGCGACAAGAACAAGCTCCGCCCGCTACTCACGCCCGAGGATATCAAGGCGAACGAGCAGACCTACTTCGAGCAGGCTGCGAAGATCCTGGACTCCGAAAAGACTGAGCTGCGGCACAATTCCGAATGGCTTGGCGCGCTGAAGTTCCCGGACGTGATCTCGCTGATGTCGAAGTTCACCGTCGCCGAAATGCTCCGCCGCGACAACTTCCGCAAGCGCTTCGATGACGGCGAAGCCGTCTACCTGCACGAGTTCCTCTACGCCCTGATGCAGGGTTACGACGCGTTCGCGTTGGAGTGCGATGTTCAGGTCGGCGGCACCGAACAGCTCTTCAACCTGATGGCGGGCCGCAAGATCCAGGAGGACGCTGGCCAGAAGCCGCACATCCCAATCACGATGCCCATCCTCGTTGGCCTCGATGGCAAGGCGCGCATGTCGAAGTCTGTCGGCAACCACATCGGGGTCAACGATTCGCCTGACGAACAGTACGGCAAGGCGATGTCGCTGCCAGACGACGTGCTCGGTGACTTCTTCGTGCTGGCGACGAACATCGACCGGGCCGAGGTGAAAGAGATCGTGCGCGCCATGGAAGCTGGGCGCCGCAGCCCCATGGACACCAAGAAATTACTCGCTCGCACGATCGCCTCCGAGTTTTGGGGCGAACCGGCGGCGGCGGAAGCGGAAGATCGCTTCGAGCGCATCGTCCAGCGTAAGGAAGCCCCGGGTGCGATGCCCGAGCACAAGGTGGAGGAGGGCGAACTCCTCCTGGACGTCCTCCTCGCGAACGGCGCGGTACCGTCCAAGCGCGAAGCCCGCCGTCTCTTCGAACAGCGCGCCGTGACCATGGACGGGCTCGTCGTGGAACCGACGACTCCGGCCCGCCGCGGTGGCGTCGTGCAGGTGGGAAAGCGGCGCTGGCTGCGGCTGGTGTAGTCGCGGTTTAAGGTCAGCCCGGAACCAGCACCAAACCGGCGTTACGCAAGTCATCGTCGAAGCTGAACGCCGACGTAATGCGCAACTTCCTGCCCAGTGCGGCCAGACTCGCATCGACGTAGCTCAGCGGCACCCCTGCAAACTCTTCAAGCGCAGCCCACGTGTCGCGCTCAAGCTCCGCGTCCATCACTCGCGTGTCGACGGTTGGGTCGGTTCGGAGACGCCGAACCAGTCCGCTGGCGACCGCATAGTCCGTGCGTCTGCGGGTGAGCGTGTAGAGCTCGCCCGCGTCTCCGCGCATCGCCTTGCACTCGACGCC
>JBDTVB010000247.1:0-4158 GCA_040007415.1 Anaerolineaceae bacterium | reverse complement strand
CCTGGACGTAGGCGAGGCCATCCTTCATCCAGATGGTGCGGATCGCCAGCGCCGTATCGCAATTGCCGGAGAGGTCGAAGTAGCCGACGCAGCCGCCGTAGCCACCGCGCTGCTCACCTTCGAGCTCTGCGATGATCTCCATCGTCCGGATCTTTGGAGCACCGGTGACGGTGCCGTGCGGGAAGTAGGCACGCAGTGCGTCGTAGCTGGAGATACCCGGCTTGAGCTTCCCGATAACGTGGGATACGAGGTGCATGACGTGTGAGTAGCGTTCGATCGCCATCAGCGAGGTGACCTGCACCGTGCCTGGAAGGCAGACCCGGCCGAGGTCGTTGCGGGCGAGGTCCACCAGCATGATGTGCTCGGCCTGCTCCTTCTCAGAGTTCTGGAGTTCGTCCGCCATGCGCTGTTCGTCTGCTTCATCACGCCCGCGGCGACGAGTCCCCGCGATGGGATGAGTCTCGATCAGGTCGTCCTCCACGCGGATAAGCATCTCGGGTGAAGCGCCGACGACCTGCATCTCATCCAGTTCGAGGTAGTACATGTACGGTGAGGGATTCACTCGCCGGAGGGAGCGATAGACCTCGAACGGGTGTGCCTCGGTCTGGCGCGTGAAGCGCTGGGACACTTGAATCTGGTAGGTGTTGCCGCTTTCGATGTACTCCTTGGCGGCCATCACCATCGCCATGAAGTCTTCTTTGGTGTGGTTCGAAACGAAGCTGGCGTTTCCGGTGCGGGGCAGCTTCACTTCGTACGGAAGCTGCACCAGTGGTGCTTCCAGGCGCGCAACAAGGTCATCGATTTTGCAGGCAGCCTGCCGGTAAGCGGCTTCGATGTCGCCATCCACGCGCACGTGGCTGACCACCTTGATGGAGTGCTGCAGGTGGTCGAACACGAGCAGCGTGTCGGTGAACATGAAGACGGATTCGGGGAAGCCCTGTGGGTCAGACTCGGGCATTGGCAGCTTTTCGTAGTAACGCGCCACTTCGTAAGAGAGGAAGCCGACGGCCCCGCCGTTGAACCGTGGGAGGCCAGCGATCTTGATCGGCGAAAAGCGGCGGAGCTCGTCTTCGATGTGAATCAGCGGGTCTTCGGCAAGTTCGCCGGGCCCGTCCCCGGTGCGCAGGACGCGGTAGGGTTCGGTGCCGATGAAGCTGTAGCGCGCGAGCCGTTCGCCGCCTTCGACCGATTCGAGGAGGAACGAGTACTTGCCGCGCTTGACCTTGAGGAACGCCGAGACCGGCGTCTCGAGGTCTGCGCCCACTTCGCGATAGATGGGGACGACGTTGCCACCCCCTCCGCGCGCCAGTTCTTTCACCTGTTCGAGCGTTGGTTGAAGCATCAGTAGCGCCCCAGGTAGTTCATGTCGAGGGCGTCCCGGACCATCTCCATGGTTTCGATGGCGATGGCCCGGCCGCGCTTGGTGCCCGCTTCAAGCGCTTCACGAACTTGCGGCATACGCGCCTCGTAGTAGGCCCGGCGCTCGCGGAACGGTTCGAGAAGGCCGTTGAGTGCAAGCGTTAGGCGGTCCTTCAGTTCTTTGTTTCCCACGCCGGTCCTTCGGTAGCGTTCCTCTAGGTCTGCAACTTCGGCGATGTTTGGGTCGAAGGCGCGCAGGTAGAGGAAGATCGGGTTTTCGTCCGGGTCGCCGGGCTCGTTGAGGCCGCGCGGGGGGCCAGCGAACATCGACTTCACCTTCTTGGCCACGGTGTCAGCCGAGTCTTTCAGGTCGATGGTGTTGCCGCGTGACTTGCTCATCTTGGCGTTGCCATCGGTGCCGACCAGCCGCGGGACACGGCCAACCAGCGCCTCCGGCTCCGGGAAGACGTCCTTGAAGCGGCGGTTAAAGCGGCGCGCCGTTTCGCGGGTGAGCTCGATATGCGGGAGTTGGTCGTCACCCACGGGAACGAGGTGCGCGCGCGGCATCAGGATGTTCGCCACCTGCATCACCGGGTAGGTGTAGAAGGCCACCGGGACTGACCTGGCTTCGCTCTTGCCGTCCTCCGGGTGTTCCATTGCCTCCATCTCTGCTTTCAGGGTGGGGTTTCGTTCGAGCATGGAGACAGGCAGGAACCAGCCGAGGAGCGTGGCCAGTTCGGCATGTTCGGGCACGAGGCTTTCGATGACGAAGGAGCTGCCCTCCGGGTCCAGGCCAACCGCGAGCCAGTCCAGCGCGACTTCCCAGACGGCATCCCGCACGCGCGAGATGTCATCTGCGTAGTCGGAGACCTGGTAATCGGCGATCAGGAAGTAGCACTCGTACTCACTTTGGAGCTTCACCCAGTTTTCGAGGGCGCCCGCATAGTGGCCGAGATGCAACGACCCGGTGGGCCGGATGCCCGTGAGGATGCGCCTGCGCCCGGTCACCGAGGGCCTCCCCCGGGAGGTCGGCCCGGGGGACGCGGACCTCCTGGGGCGGGTCCGCGCATAGGCCCGCCCGGCAGGCGACCAGCGCCAACACGCAGGTAGGCGGCCACCTGGCGGGCAGCCTGCTCGGCAAGGTCCAGCTCGTGCGCGAAGACCGTGTCCTGTTCGTTGGTGACCGCTGCAAGGATATGGATCCAAGAGCGGCACTGGGCGAGCGCGCCGCGGGCGTCGCGGTAGAGATCGCCCTGGGCGGGGCCCTCGCGGCCGGATGCCTCGGCGATTAGCGCGCACGCCAGGCCCGCCTGCTCGAAGGCATGGCCCTGGGCATCCACGGAGGCCTTCAGATTCGACCCAATCTTCAGGCGGCCAACCGCGGAGGCGAGTTTGATGGTGGTGTTCCACGCTTCGATGTTCTGGTACTCGAACTCGGCCATCACGCGGCAACCTCTCCGTAACAGCCATCCAGGAAGCCAAGCAGGCGGTCACAGGATGACTCGATCGCCTCGACGACGGCGTCTTCGCTCTCGCTGGATTGGCGAATCGCGTCCATCTCCGCGCCCGCGTGCGCGATGTCCGCGACGAGGTGCACAGAGAAGAACTCGAACTGCTTCGGTGTGAAACCGTAGTGTTCGGTGAGGCCCTTGATCTTTTGCCAGGCGATTGCCGGCACCTGGCCCTCGTACGCGAAGAGCGTGGCCATTGCTTCGGCCACCGGGGCATGCTTCGAAGACTCGTTGAAGTGGGTGATGAGGGCCGCTGTTTCCGGGCGAATTTCGGCGCCGCGCACCTCATCAGCGGAGACGCCGAGAGCGGCCGCGAACTCCAGCCAGAGCGCAGGGTGATTTCGAGGCCCGTGCTCTTCGTCCCACATGTTGTCGAGGATCAGTTGCCGGATCTCCGGGGACTCCGTACGCGAATGGATGGCGCTGAGGAAGCGCGGGAAGGCGACCTCGAAGTGGTAGTACTGGCGCGCGTACTCCTGGAGCCGCTCGCGGCTGAGCACGCCCTTCGTCCATTCCGTATAGAAAGGGTGTTTGAGCAGCGACTTTGTTTCAAGGACTGCATTGATTCGGGCTTCGAGATCACTGGTTTCGGCGATCATGTTTGGGGCCTTTCAGAGTTGAGTGGACATCGTGGCCGGTGACGGTTCGGGATTGTTCGTTTCTCAGCGACTGGCTTGTCGGTTCAGATCTCGGGGAGCGATTTCATCGCTTCGCGGACGCGGTCCGCGGGGTAGTGGTCGTCGATCAGGCGGCCGGCCAGGTAGTCATCGTAGGCAGAGAGGTCCAGCAGGCCGTGGCCGCTGAGGTTGAAGAGGATTGTGCGGCTTTTGCCTTCTTCCTTCGCGGCCAACGCCTCATCGATCGCGCCGCGGATTGCGTGGCTGCTCTCTGGCGCTGGGATGATCCCCTCGATCCGTGCGAACAGGGTGGCCGCTTCGAAACAGGGATTCTGGGGATACGCCTTGGCCTCGATGTGGCCTTCGCTGTAGAGGTGGCAGAGGAGCGGCGCCATGGCGTGGTAGCGCAGCCCGCCGGCATGGATGCCGGGCGGCATGAAGGTGTGCCCCAGGGTGTACATCTTCATCAACGGCGTGAGGCCGGCCACGTCGCCGAAGTCGTAACGGTACTCACCCTTGGTCAGGCTGGGGCAGGATGCCGGCTCAACGGCAAGGAAACGGGTGTTTCGTTTGCCTTCCAGCCGGTCCTTCATAAAGGGGAAGATGAGTCCCGCGGCGTTTGAGCCGCCGCCCGCGCATCCCACGACAACGTCCGGGTAGTCGCCAGCCAT
>JBDTVB010000246.1:0-4159 GCA_040007415.1 Anaerolineaceae bacterium | reverse complement strand
GAGCTCAATCGCCGTACCAACCAGCCGAGCGGACGTCCGTGGGCGAGGGACGAAGCGAACGAAGCGGCCGGGTTGCGAACGGCTCCAGGCCGTCCAGCTGTCACGTGAGCTTGCCTTTGCAGCATCGCGTTGCCCGGCTTTCTCGCCACCGTCCTTGTGCGGGCCGGCGGCCTGATGAGTTGAGGATTGGTGGCGGCTGGTAGGCCGGACAGGGGAAAAGTCCGGCCTGCCAGCCGCCTGGAGGAAACGCTACTTCGCGAGCTTCAGGGTGTAGGGATCGGTCGTGATCGTGTGGTCAACGTCACCGAGGGCGACGAAAGCGCCCAACCCGAACTTGTAGGAGCCGCCGGGTGCGAACTTCGCGTCATCGACGTTACCGGTATCGAGCTTGCGGTGGAAAACCACAGTCCAGGTGCCGTTCGCCCAAACACCTTTGGCCTCGACATCGCCCCGGCTGCCCTTGAACGGTTCAAGCAGGGCGTTCGGGATCTTGTCTCCGGCCTTGAGCTTTGTGACGTCCAGAGCGATCGCTTCGCTGACGAGGAGGTAGTCCGTGCCCAGCGATGGTTTCTTGGCCGGGTCCTGCATCATCTTCGGCGCGTCCTTCGCGTCATTCGTATTGGCGGTGTTCCCGCCTCCGGTGTTCGGGTCAGCGACGAAAGGCACACCGAGTGCGGTTGGCGCTGGCACGATATCCGAGAGAGTGAGGTCGTTCGCCTGGTTCATGCCGTTGGAGATGCCCGCGGTCCACTGCCAGTTATCCATCAGGGATCCGGGCGGCGAAACCATCCACCACTTGTCGATCTTGTCGGTCTCGGGGTTGTGGCAGAGAGCGGCACAGCCCTTCGCCTGGAAGTCCGTGCTGGGCTTGATCTCCCAGAACAGAGCGAGCCGATCCTGCTGGCCGGACGGCGCCTTGAACTTCGTGCCGTCAAACGTCCAATCGCGGGCAGTCGTCTTTTGCGCGGCCGCCCACTCGAATCGGAACCACACATCGGTGTCACTGTTCAGGGCCTGCATCTTGACATCGACCGGGCCCTTAGCCTCGGAGCCCTTGATCACGGTTGTCTTGACGGTGGTGACGCGCGCATCTTTCCAGACCGCATCGTCCCCAGCAAGCGAGGTTGGTGATTTCTTCAGTGCGATTACGTCCGTGGGGGCGGCAGCAATGGTCGGCTCCGGCGCCTTTGTGGGCGCGCTGGTGGCCGCAGTTGTTTGGGTTGGATCGGTGGTGCTGTCGCCGCCACAGGCAGCGATCAACAGGGCGGCCGCACTGGCGGAGAGGGCGAGAAGGAAGAATGGTTTCCGCATGTGGGTGAGTTCCTTTCGAGTATTCGAAATCGCTTTTCATCAATGCCCGGGCCGGTCTTCGAATGTAGCTGGCAGGGCAAACGCGCTTCGTGTAACCGCCCGTTAATGCCTCCTTTCCCTCGCCGCTTGCTCGGCGAAATTTGAAACTGGACCTCGATTCACACCAGGGAGGGCGTCCTGAAGGTTCCCGGCGCGGTCTGTGGGAGCAGCGTCAGGAAGCGCCGCCAGTCCGATAGATCAAAGGTGGATCCGCCTTGCGTCCCGGGCATCCGGTAAAGCACGGGGAAATTGCAAGTGAAAACACGCACGCTGACGAATGCGTGCGCTGCTGCGCGGCCGGCATCGGCCACGGGCGCAATGGGATCTCGGTCCGGCGGACACGGCGATCGTTGCTGAGCCGTTAGGGCGCTAGTTGAAGGGGTTTCCGCCCCCACTCGCCGCGAGGTCTTGGCATGACTTCACACGTTGCGAAGCTGCGCCGTATTGGGCCTTCAGGTCGGCAGAGAGGTCGATGACCTGTTTCCACTTGCCGGTGTCGGGAGTTCCCCTCAGGGCGAGCAGCTTCTGACGGTCGCCGCGATTGAGCGCGTCCAATACGTCCTTCGCCTGGCGGATCGTGTCGGCGTGTGCTGTAGCCGCCTCAGTCGGCGGGGCCATCTTTTCCAGGTCGGCGATGAGCAGCGCGAACGGTTGCCGCGCGGTCTTGGCGTAGGCATCGGTCGGGTCCATTCCGCCAAGGGATGCGAGGTTGTCCGCGAAGCTCTTTTGGTAGGAGGAGTACATTTTCGCCGCGGCACTGCAAACCTCGTCAATGTATTGCAGGGGGGTGTTCTGCGCTGTGGGTGTTGGGGTGGTTGACTCGGCGGAGTCGCTTCCCCCGCAACCGGCCAGCACGAATGGCAAGAGCACGGCCGCGGCGATTGAGATGCGCAGGTTGCGTGGGAAGACCATGGCTCCATCACCCTCTTTAGGCAATGCTCTTGACGCCCGCTGAAGCGCGGGCTGGCTTCGGCGTTTCAGCGGGCGGCATGTCAACCTACGGGACAATTTCGATCGCCAGCCGGTAGGTTGGGAGGTTGTAGCCAAGGGAGAGGCCGGGGGCATCCACTTTGAAGCTGAGGAGCGGTTCCTCATAGCCCCAGGGCGGTTCGCCGTGACCCTGGTAGATCATTGGGTAGAGGTCTATCAGATGGATACCCGGCTCACCGGTGGCGACGAGGAAGACGGTCGCGTCACCGTTGCTGTTGAAACCGCAGGCGAACCCAATGTTGGCGTTGTCGTACGTAATGGCGACGCCGTTGTCGAGTTCCGTCCAGCCGATGCCCTTCAGGTGGATTGTGAACTGCTCGCCCGCTTTCACCTGGCGGGGAGTAACTTCCAGCAGGCTGTGTTCGACGAAGAAGGGCATCTCGGCGAGCAACGCTCCACTGCTCACGGCTGAGATGACGTGCCAGCCGCCGAGGTCATCGGGGATGGTGACTGTTGCCTTGAGGGCTCCGTCGGCTCCTGCCTTGAACTTGCCCAGGCTCGTTTCGGTCAACGACCAGCCGCTGGGATTGACCCGGTTTCCGCGTGCGCTGACGAAGAAGAGCTCGACATCGGCGTTGGCGGGTGCCCCAGTGGCGTTGAGTGTCGTGGAGGTAAGGATGGGACCGCTGGCGGGCGAGAATGTGCCCTTCATCGTGGATGAGACGGGCTTGCCGCTAACCGTGGTGATTGGTGCGGCCTGGGTGTTCGTCCCCAGCCGAGCTGGATCCGGGAATTCAAGGGTGTCCAGCGGCATTGTCTTCGCGTCCGTCACTGTAAACGTGAAGCGCCAGTCCGGGATGTTCGCGGTGCCCGATTGCTGGTTGTTCAGGAACGGTAGACCGCGGGCGCCGTGGCCGATATCGAGCACGTGCTTGCCGACGCCCCCGCTGGCCCGAATGCTGGCGATCGTCGTCCCGCGAGTGGTGACGGCAGTGATGATCCCGGTCGGGAGATTGTCATAGCGCACTGCCATCGTGTTGGTGAACTGCGTCCATCCCAGCCCGGTCACGTTAATGGTGATTGGCGTGCCGATCGGACCGGACTCGGGACTGATGCTCACCTGGCGCATGATGCGGAATCCGGCGCGGCCGACATCCTTGCCATCGACGGTGAGAAACACGTCGTGCACCTCGCCGTAGTCCTCAGGCGTGGCGAACGTTGCGCTCAGCTTGCCATCGGCCCCCGTCTTTGCCTTCCCAACCGAGATGCGCTTCTCCTTGAAGACTCGCTTGTTGAATTGGATGTTTTCCGATGTGGCGGTCATATCGTAGGAGCCGTCAACCGTCACCCACATGAACTCCGCGTCCTTGTTGGCAGGCAATCCTTCGCCCGTCACCGTGACCGTGGTACCGCCGCCGCCCTTGTCCGGGGTGAACTTGAGCAGCTTGAGGTCGGCTGCTGGAACGGTGGCGACGGCGCTCGCAGAAGCACTGGCCGACGGGCTGGCTGCGGGCGCCGATGGTGCAGCCGTGGCGGCGATCTCTGTGGGCTTGGCTTCGTTCGAAGAGCCGCCACAGGAGGAGAGGACGATGGCTCCGGCGGCAAGCGCGGCGAGCGCGGCAAGCACTGCAGCCGCTGCCGGGCGTCGCCGGGTTGGTGGAGTTGTGACCGTGGCCATCGTTGGCCCCCTTCCGAAGCTGATTCTTCCCCATCAATGTTGGAGGCTGAAATGACACGTTCGCATCCGTACACGCGCGCGCCTTCCGCAAGTGAAAACACCTACGCCAGGGCCGCTGCCCAGTGCCGCCACCAACAGTCACGCGTCTCGTCGGCATGGGAGGCGCGCCAACCAGGCCGGAGGCCACGTGCGTGACGAGCC
>JBDTVB010000245.1:0-4160 GCA_040007415.1 Anaerolineaceae bacterium | reverse complement strand
AGGCTCTCTGTGATCTTCCGCAACCCGTCGCCATCTGAGGCGAAGGAAGACCTAGTGGCGGAGTTCAGGCCCGGCGTACAGCTTGCTCTGGTCTCTCTCCCGGTCGCGACCAACAGAGAAGAGAGTGCCGAGGTATGGCGGTCGATCCTGGCCGCTTGCTTCACCCTGGCAGCAAGGAAGCTGGCCCCCGGCTCAGGCCCCGCGCCCGTCTACGTCTTTTTCGGCGCGGTTTCACCACTCTCAGTGGTCGAGCGGATCTATCACTACCAGACGAGGAAGTATCGGGCGACCGACAAGTTCACCGGCGGCTTGAATCGAAAGCTCATCAGGCTTGAGGAAAAGCGGATATCGTGAGGTTGTGGGACTGGGCATCGAGCACGTGGCGTCTAACAATCGGATGAACCTGACAAGGTCCGCGCAGCAAGCGGACTACCGCGGCCCTTGCAGGTTATCCGCGTGTTGGGCAGGCATTTCTGGCGGGGGAGTTCTGTGAAGTACGACGACGCCTCGTGGCACTACGATGGTGATTTTCCGGCAGATCTACCACCCGAGGCAGGCGCAACGCATATCGGGATGTTTCTGGCCTGGGCGATCCTTCGAAATCTCGTTGGGGAGCTACACACCGAGCAATCGGCAGCGTCGCTCGACAGCGTTCGGAACGGGGCAATGACCGGGGCGGAGTTCCTTCTAAGAGAATGCGACGAGAAGTTCACCGATGGGGACTTGGATGCCGTCGGAAATGCCTTTGCGCAGGAGTACTACGAGAAAAGCTTCTTCAATGACTATTGCGAAGTGGTCGCAATGGGCGACACCGCGTACCACGTGGCAGATGACCGGGCTAATTTCGACCGTGTCGCCGCCCTCCTTGATGAACGCTTTCGCGGTTGGCGGCAGTCGCAACAATGAAGGGGCTCAGTTCAACAATGGCTTGCACCAGACAGGGCGCGGAGGTGTGGCCTTCGCGCTTCGTCGGAGGCCAGTCGTTGAGGCGCGCCCTGCAGGTGAAGCCGGGCGTACGGGCGAAGGGGCGTGACGTATGAGCGACAGATCCGCTGAGTACGATGCTCTGTGTAACGACCTCGAGGCTCACTGGGAAGACCAGGGCGGCACTCATTTCCGAGCGGCCGTCCGTCGCCTCGAAGCAAGGGCGCAGGGTGGTTCACTCGCCGCGGGGGAGTACCTCGCCGAAATACTGGCATTGGATGGTCCTCTGCACGATGCCGCAGCGGCCTACAAGTGGTACTACATCGCGCTATCGGAGCAGGGATACTCGGTTGGGTTCGAGGACCAGAATGCGTCCCCACCCCACTACTGTGGCCCGGTCGGAGATTTTCGCAACGAGGCAATGGTCAGTGACCTCGTGGTGGAGCTTGGCTTCGCTCGAGCGGCTGAGCTCGATCGCGAGGCGGCGGAGCTGCGGGCTGCCCATACGTGGTCGGAGGCCTGAGGTGCGCGGGGTTGTAGCAGCGCCGTACAACAACAACGGCTTGCACCAGACAGGGCGCGGAGGTGTGGCCTTCGCAATTCGTCGGAGGCCAATCGTTGAGGCGCGCCCTGCAGGTGAACCCCGGTGTTAGCCAGGCAGCGCGGAGGTTCAAAGTGACGCGAGGGATCGAACACCTGATCCAGACATGGATCGACCTCGAGGATGTAGCCGGATGGGCGTTCGTTCGGGGCGTCCCGAGCACCACCACATGGCAGACAGTCGACTACCTCCGGAGCCTGACGCCGTCAAGACGAGCCAATCTGTGCCAAGCGTTTCTCGGAAACGCGCTGTACCTGTTTGACAAGGAGCGGGATCCCAACCTTCACGCAGCGAAAGCCAACCATCCCGAGTTCCGGGTATTCCTGGAAGCGCGGAATCAAGTCTTTGATTGGCGGTATCAGAACGTTCGGGCGCTTCGAACCATCCTGGGCGACCAAATGGGAAAGCGCCCGACGCCAGCCCTCGCGAACACGCCGAAGGAAGTTCTCGATCGCGCCCGCGATATCAGACCGACCAGTGCCAACGAGATAAGGAAAGTGGTCAAGGAAGCCTTCGCTTTGAGGTACGGAGCTCGGCCACGGAAGCTCGATGGCGGCGAATGGCAGTACGAATGCCTCGGTCTCGGGAGACGGTTTCGGGTCTCAATCGACTACGGGGGTTGGGATCAGCTTCGGTACTCGGTGGACCATGAAGAAGGATCACCCGCCATCTGGGGCCACCGACTCACCTACGAGCAGATCGTGGGCGCGGGTCTCGGACATTGGAACTTTCTGACGGCAGACAATCTTGCCGCAAGCGTCAACTTGCTGTGCGCACTGGTTGATAGGCTCGTTGCCATTCCAGATGAATTGGCTCACCATGCTGGCTAACAAGGCCTATCTGGACTCCTCTGTCAATTGAAACGTCGTTGCCGTTCGTTCAGCTCATGGTTTCTCCGCTGATTGTGGTCGCCTGGCGCGACGAAGGCCTGCCTTCGTCGCGTACATGCAACGCGCCGCGTCGCGTAGGACGGGTCAAGGCTGCGCGAAGGGCACCGCCGGAGGCGGCTTGGCCTTGACGCGGCCGTAGCGACGTGGCATTTGGGGCGCACTGGTAGTCGATCGAATGTGAAGAGCGAAGCGGGACGGACTGCAAACGTATCTTCGGCCTCTTTAGGTGGAGCACTCGGCTCCGGGCCATGATGAAATCCGCGCGAGTGGAAGCCAATCGTTGTTCAACGGCCTCGGGGGCCAGCGTTGTTATCGGCTTTTCCGCTCACCGGTCTGACCTGTTTCGTCATCACATCGATCACTGGGCAGTGCCAGATTGTTTCCTTGGGGTCTTGGTCTCCCTGGTTTTGTAGTTCTGCGTGGGACCTGGGTTACGCCGCGACCGTGACCGGCAGCGACTCGTAGGGCCGCTCGTGCTTCAGCACCGCCCACGCGATCCGCGACAGCTTGTTGGCGAGTGCGACCGCGGCCTTGTTGTGTTTCGTTCGACCCAGGAGATTCAGCGCCCATGAGCGAAGGCGATCGTTAGACTTCGCGTGGGCTGCGTGACACAGCACGGAGCGGGCCCCATGAACGAGCAGCATGCGGAGATACGCGTCGCCGCGTTTCGAAATACTTCCGAGCCGGCGCCTCGATCCACTTGAGCGCTCGCGTGGAGTGAGGCCGAGATAGCTCGCCAGATGACGTCCGGACGGAAAGCGACGAACGTCGCCGACCACGGCGAAGAAAGCGGTGGCCACAATGACCCCGATTCCGGGAATCGAGAGGATCAGCATCACCTGCGGAATGTGTCGACCTGGGCAGTGCGAGACGCGATCCATCCTGATCGGAAGCGATGGATCGAGGAGACGACCTGCTGATCCATGGTCTTGATCGGAACCGGGTGAATATCCTTGTTGCGGAACGCCTCGAGAATTCCCTTGGCGTCGGTCCGGTCGGTCTTGTTCCGCGTGACGTATGGCCGCACCTGGTGTGGCGGAAGTAAATCGACCCGGTGCCCGAGCGCCTGAATCTGGCGCGCCCAGTACAAGGCCGATCCGCACGCCTCCATGACCACGATGGTCGGTGGGATCGTGTTGAAGAACGCGAGAAATTCCGACCGCTTCAATCGTTTCCGATCCTTGACTTGGCCTGGGATCTCCGAGACCGCGATCTCGAACACGTTCTTTGCGATGTCGACGGCAACGACGGTACGATTCTCCATGGGCTCCTCCTTAGAGCAAGGGTTGAACCGCGAGCTTGGCACTTTGATGCCGAACTACTCGCAGCTCGGGGAGGAGTCCATTCCATCATTGCAACTGACAAGGGCCGCAAGGTGTGCCCCCTTTGCCTTCCGCTCATGGGGGCAGTCGTTGAGGGCGGCCCTTGCAGCTGAACCCGCGTGTTATCCGGACGTGATGACGACACGCTGAAGTAGGGCGGCTTGACTATACATGGGATATAGCCCATAGTCGTGGTCGTGCGTACCGTGGTTGAAGGTGACTTCGAATGGGACTCCCTCAAGGCGTCGTCGAATCTCCTCAAGCATGGCGTGTCCTTTCCCGAAGCCGCGACCGTCCTTGCAGACCCAATGGCGGTCTACCTGGACGACGGCTCGGGAATAGACCGCATGGTCGTTATCGGTCGGTCTCTCCGCGAGCGAGTCCTCTATGTAGTGAGCATCGAACGCAGGGAGCGGGACCGCA
>JBDTVB010000244.1:0-4192 GCA_040007415.1 Anaerolineaceae bacterium | reverse complement strand
CATCTGCGACACCGGAGAACGCTATCTCAGTGTCAACATGTAGCTAAACCGCGAGAAACAGCGCTCCAGTCGATCAGCGCCAGGTTTCGAACCGTACGCCACTCCACCACGTCCGTCCCCGGTCTCGGTGGGTCACCCGGAGGTTTCCAATGTCCGTCAACGTCTATATTCCCACTCCCTTCCGCCACCTGGTGGGCAACCGTTCGAACGTCAAAGCAAACGGCGAGACGATCAAAGACGTGCTCAGCGACCTCGATGCCCAGTTCCCAGGCTTCGGTGCCCAGATGCTCGATGCCAGCGGACAGCGCGCCCGCCACATCAACATCTACGTCAACCAGGTGGAGATCGAAAACCTCGCTGGCGAATCTACGAGCGTGAAGAACGGCGATGAAGTGGCGGTCATCCCAGCGCTCGCCGGCGGCTCCAGCACCCAGCTCACCGCTGAGATGGTGGAGCGTTACAGCCGCCACCTGATCATGCCCCAGGTCGGTTCCTCCGGGCAGCGCAGAATCATCGAGGCCAGCGTCCTGATCATCGGCGCGGGCGGGCTCGGCTCTCCGGTTGCGCTCTACCTTGCGCTCGCCGGCGTGGGCAAAATCGGCATCGTCGATTTCGACGTCGTTGACCTCTCCAACTTGCAGCGCCAGATCCTTCACCAGACCGACGACATCGGCAAGCCAAAAGTGCAATCAGCCCGCGAGACGATCGCCGCGCACAACCCGAACGTCAACGTGATCACCCACGAAGAGCCGATCACGAGCGAAAACGCCTTCGCCATCATCTCGCAGTACGACATCGTGGTGAACGGCGCCGATAACTTCGCCGCCCGCTACCTGGTAAACGATGCCTGCTTCCTGCTGAAGAAGCCCCTCGTGGACGGTTCGATCCTGATGTTCGACGGCCAGGCGACGACCTACCTGCCCGGGCAGGGCTGCTACCGCTGCCTCTACCCCGCACCGCCGCCCCCCGGCATGGTGCCAAGCTGCGCCGAAGCCGGCGTACTCGGCGCGATGTGCGCCACCATCGGCAGCATCCAGGCCACGGAAGTGCTCAAGCTGGTCCTCGAAGTCGGCGAGCCGCTGGTCAACCGGTTGCTCCTCTACGACGCGCTCTCGCTCGAGTTTCGCATCGTCAAAATCCGCCGTGACCCGGAGTGCCCGCTCTGCGGGGACAACCCGACCGTCACCGAACTCATCGATTACGACGTCTTCTGCGGCGCTCCCCCCGCCCACGCTGTCACGGACTGAAGCCAAATCAATCGGCGGCACGGGGCTGAACCCCCGGGCAGCCCCTGACCAATCACAACCGAAGGAAACAACTTCATGACCGCTGCCACAGCACCAACCGTCGATGTCCGTGTCACCGCCGTGCTCCAGAAGCACACCGGCGGGGCCAAGACCGTGAAGGCGCACGGCTCCACCGTGCTCGATCTCCTGAACGACATTGATAGCCAGTTCCCCGGCTTCAAGGCCCAGATGTTTGGCGCCGATGGCAAGCTCCATCGCTTCGTCAACGTCTACCTGAACGACGAAGACATCCGCTACACCGGCGGCCCGGACACGGCCGTGAAGACGGGCGACGTCATCGATATCCTTCCTGCACTGGCGGGCGGCTAGCCGTTGACGCACGCTGGGGACGGTGAAGAATGACCCTCTACGGGAGCATCCTTGAACTGATCGGCAACACACCTCTGGTGGAGTTGAAAACCCTGGCCCCCCGGCCGGATGTCCACATCTACGCCAAGCTGGAGGGCCAAAACCCCACCGGCTCGGTAAAGGACCGAATCGCTAAGTTCATGATCGAAGCGGGCGAGAAGCGCGGTGAACTGAAGCCCGGCGACACCATCCTCGAACCGACTTCGGGCAACACCGGCATCGGCCTCGCGATGATTGGCCGGGTGAAGGGCTACCACGTCGTCTGCGTGATGCCAGAGAACGTCAGTGAGGAGCGCACGCAGCTGCTCAGGGCGTTCGGTGCGGAGATCATCTCTACGCCCGGCGATCTCGGCTCCAACGGCTCGATTGCCCGCGCGAAAGAGATCGTCGCCGAAAATCCCGGCAAGTACTTCTTTCCCTATCAGTACGGCAACGAAGCGAATCCCCGTGCTCACTACGAGACCACGGGCCCCGAGATCCTGCGCGACCTCCCCCAGGTCACGGTGTTCGTGGCCGGGCTCGGCACCGGTGGTTCTTTGACGGGCACCGGGCGTTACCTGAAGGAATTCAAGCCCGGCGTGAAGATCATCGCTGCAGCGCCACACCCCGGTGACGCTGTCCAGGGCCTGCGTGCGCTGGAGGACGGTTTCATCCCGCCGATTTTCGATGAGTCCGTCCTCGACGGGAAGATCGTCGTCGATAGCCGCTCAAGTTTCGCTATGTCGAAAGAGCTGACCACCAAAGAAGGGCTCTTCGTTGGTGTGAGCTGCGGATCGGTGGTGCGCGCCGCGATCAAGGTCTCCGAGCGGCTGGAAGGCGAGCAGCACATCGTCTGCCTGCTCGCCGATGGTGGCTGGAAGTACCTTTCGTCCAACCTCTGGACCACCGAGTGGGAGAATCAGCCCGAGGACATCGACAGCAAGATCTGGTGGTAGCCGGGGCGCCGCCCGCCCGCTTATTGGGATTTGCACCATACCGCCCGCCCAAGCTCTACTGACCTGGTGTGCGGCCGATTCACAATGACCGATGAGCAGCTTGAACCGCTCGCCCGTGACCTGGGCGTACCGGTGGAATCGCTTCCGCACATCCGCCCGCGCTTCAACATCGCCCCCACCAACCAGCACTACATCGTGCGCGTGAAAGCGGAGCAAGCCGAGCTCCTGGAGGCGTACTGGGGGCTGGTCAACTCCTGGGCAAAGGACAGCAAGCGCGCCGCGCAGCAGATCAACGCCCGCGCCGAGACGCTCGCCACCAGACCAGGATTCCGCGAGGCGTTCCACGAACGCCGCTGCGTAGTGCCGGCAGATGGCTTCTACGAATGGACCGGGCCGAAAGACAACCGTCAGCCGCTCTGGTTTCACCGGCCGGAAGGCGGGCTCGTCTACTTCGCGGCGCTGTACGAATCCTGGCAGCCGCATCCGGGTGAGTGGCAGCGCACCTTCACCATTGTTACCACGGGGGCGAACGACCTGCTCGCCCGGTACCACGACCGCATGCCCGTCATCCTCCCTCCTGACGCCGCCTATGAGTGGATGGACCCGAAGAACACGGATACGGTCCGCCTCCAGCACCTGCTCGTCCCGGCTGCTGAAAGCGTGCTGGTCGCCCGGCCCGTCTCAAGGAAGGTCAACAACGTGCGCTATAACGAGCCGGACGCGATCGAGGAAGAGCCCCGGCCGCCGGGTGGCGAATAGCCCTCCCCTACCCGACAACCCCTTCGTCCCAGGCGCGGCGCATGATCGCATCGACTGTCTCTTCCGCGGTCTGCCCGGAGGTGTCGAGCCAGAGCCCGATGCGCGGTGTCGCCGCGCGGATTTCGTCGTCCATCCAGGCCCACTGTTGGTGGAGCTGAGTGCCACGCCCAGTCTCGCGTTCGCGTACGGCATCGAGGCGCGGCGTGAGCATGACGAAGATGAACCGTCGCCCGCGGAGGTCTTCGAGCAGTTGCGAGACGCGCGCGCCGATGACGATGTCATCGAGTACGGCAGTGAAACCCGCATCCACGAATGCCGCCCCGAGCAAGCAGATATTCTGGAGACGGAGTCGCAACTGGGCGTCTGCGTCTTCCTCTGGATCGCGACCCGTCTTCCACGCGGCGCCGGAGACGATCATTCGTTGCAGATCGTCCGCGCTAACGTGGGCGCCGCGGGTAAAGCGCCGCGCAAGCAACGCCGCCACGGTCGTCTTGCCGGCGCCCTGCATGCCCGAGACGACAAAGAGGGCGCAACGCTTGTCGAGAGCAGGGGAAGCTTCCGCTGTCATCCGCCGAGTTTACGCCAGCCACGGGCTTCGCTTTCGAGGCTAACAGGCGAACCGCCAGTCACGCGATGCCAAGCATCTGCCTGGTCGGCGTGGGAGGCCAGGTCACGAGGGTACGCTCCCCCACGCATTCATCGCAGCGGTTGGTTAGCGCGACATGCCAGCCGCTTCAGTGGAGTCGGGGCTCGGCCGAAAACTCCAGTCCCCGAGCGCGGCCGCCGGAACTACGACGAGAGTTCAGCCCGGCGCGACCACCAGGCCTCGGCGGCGGTCATTGC
>JBDTVB010000243.1:0-4193 GCA_040007415.1 Anaerolineaceae bacterium | reverse complement strand
CCGGTTGGCCGATGCTGAGTGTGAACGTCTTCGTGCCGAACACGTTGTCACTCAGGAGCTGAGTGAACGCTCCGGCAGAGCCGGTACTGGTGCCCGTGGCAACAGTCGGCGGGACAGCCGTCGGAGGCGTGCCAGTCGTCGGAGTTTGAGTCCCGCTCTTGCTTCCGCCGGCCGAAGCGGGAGCCGTTGGCATGGCGTCGAAGGTCGACGCATCACTTGCGCCGGTCACGTGCAGAATCGCGACAGCACCTTCTGAAACGCGGATGATCGCATGGTCGACGAGCTTATAGTCGCCCGGTACGTCGACTTTGAACTGGGCAATGACGGCGTTGCCGGGCGCGACGCTGACCGTCTGTATCCCAACTTCTGGCGGTGTTTCGAGTGAGCCGGACGGCCAAACCTTGTCCATGATCTCACCGATGACGTGGAAGCTTGAGGTTAGGTTCGGGCCACCGTTGGAGAAATAGATGCGGACAGTTTCACCCGCCTTGGCCTGCAGGGCATTGTCACCAATGAGGGACTTTGTGTTGCCGTTGAACACTACGTACGGGGGCTGCTCGTGGACCAGTTTCGTCATGTCCATGTCCTGCATGCCCTTGGCATTGGTCTCACCAACCGTATAGAACTCACTCTGCCCCACGTAATACTCGTGGTCGACTCGCTTGAGCGGCGTTACGGGGTCGATGAGGATGGCCCCGTACATGCCGTTCGCAATGTGGTCGGCCACGATTCCTGACGCGCAGTGATAGACGAACAAACCAGCCGATTTCGCCTTGAAGGTGAAAGCTTTCTCCTCTCCAGGTGCGACGGACGTTACGCCCGCACCGCCGCCCGGCCCGTTGACGGCGTGGAGGTCGATGCTGTGGCTCTGGGTGTTCGTCGCCGGATTCTTAAGGTGAACTTCCACGGTATCCCCAACGCGGGCGCGCAGCATGGGTCCGGGGACAGTTCCGTTGAATGTCCACGTCTGGTAGCTCACCCCCGGAGCGATCTCGACCGTCTTCTCGACAGCCGTGAGGTTGATGACGACCGTGTGCCGCCCGAACGGCTCTGCCACGGGAACGGCCGGCGGGGCCGATAGCGGCTCCTGGTAAGTTTCGGCTTTGGCGTCGGTTGAGTCATTGCACGCGCCAGAGACCACCGCTCCGAGGGTCAGTGTTAGCGCCACCGCACCGATCGACGCCCATTTTCTGCTTCCTGTGCGTTTGCTATTCACGATTTCTGGCCCCTTTGGTCTTGCTTCCGCACCTCCATACTCACGCACCTGCACACGTTACCGCAAACGATGCGAGAGCCGATGACGAGTCTCTCCGAGGAAGAGCGGAGCTACGAATGCCGGGCCGGTTAGTTGGACTGCCAGACAATCGTTGACTTTCCTGCGCTGTTGTACGACGCCACGCCGTAGGTGCGCCGCCCCAGGCACCCGACGAATTGCTGTGCGAGGTGGCATTCATCGGCTCGGTGGCGCGCAGAACTGGATCGCTCCCGGTCGTCTCGCAGATGCGGAAGCCGGACTCGCTGCCCGAGGCGTCGACCCAACAGAAGCGGCTCGCTCGCCAGTTGGGGCGACGCCCGTCACGGTCTCATTTGGCCGGGAAATTAGTCTGCTGTCCGAACCGCACTGGTTGTTGGGAAAACGAACGAAGTCAATATCCTACGCAGTCAGACAAAGAAGCATCTGTCGAGGTACCAACGCGCCGAAGGCACAGGTTCGACTCCTGTCCGGAGGTAAAGTGATTACTCACCTTATCATTGATGCTCGTTACTCACCGAGGTAGCTCCTCGCCGGTAAGAGTCTTGTACACCGCGATGTAGCGTTCGGTTGTGGCGGCGACGACGGCGGGCGGGATAACGGGGGGCGGATCCCCGTCCTTCCAGTTGGCGGCCATCCAGTCACGTACAGGTTGCTTGTCCAAGCTTGGCTGGGAGCCGCCTGCGCGGTAGCCATCAACCGGCCAGAACCGGCTGCTATCTGGGGTCAGAGCCTCGTCGATGAGGATGACCTCGTCATTCCAGATTCCAAATTCAAGCTTTGTATCAGCGATGATGATGCCGGGTTCGAGAGCGACCGCATGCGCATAGATGGCGAGCGTGCGCGCTTTCACGATATTCGCCGCGTCGTCGCCGAGGATGCTCGCCAGTTCTTCGTAGGAGATGTTCTGGTCGTGCCCGACTGCCGCCTTCGTCGACGGGGTGAAGATGGGCTCGGGTAGCCGCTCGGACTCCTGGAGGCCCGCAGGCAGTGTGACCCCGCAAATTGCCCCCGTGCGCTGGTAGTCCTTCCAGCCGGAACCGGAGATGTAACCGCGTGCAATGCACTCGGCGTCGAGACGCTGAGCCTTGCGTACGAGCATGGTGCGACCGAAGTATCTCGAATCCAGCTTGAACGGCACCAGTGACGCGTTTTCTTCGGTGATCAGCGCGATGAAGTGGTTCGGAACGACTTCCTTGATGCGATCGAACCACCAGGCAGAGAGTCGCGTGAGTACCTCGCCTTTGCGAGGGATGCCGGTCGGGAGGATGACGTCAAAAGCCGAGATCCGGTCGGTGGCCACGATCAAGAGGTTTTCCCCCAGGTCGAAGATGTCACGGACCTTGCCGCGCGCAAGCCGATTGGGAAGGTCGGTCTCGAGAAGGATTTCAGACATCGTTTCTGTCCTTGAGGTGTATTCGGCTGCTTCCTCCCGCGAGGTCACGCCGAGGCGCGAGATCACTTCGCTGACGTGCCACTTCGCCCCCGCCAGGCTGATGCCAAGCGCCTTGGCGATCTCCGGGTTTGTGCGCCCGGCAGCCACCAGGCGCAACACCTGCTGCTGCCGCCGCGTCAGCAGGCTGGACGTATTGTCTTGGGGCTGTGCAGTCGCTCTCATGCCGAAAACGTAGCCGCTTTCAAGTGGGCTGTCCCTAGTCTATCGTAACAATTGCAGTACGTAATGTGCCCAGCGTGCGCTCTCCCTAGTCGTCGGGATGATGAGGTCTCCGACTTCGGGAGCGATCCGCGACCGTCCGCGTGAGTGGCGCCGGCTCTTCCATGTCCAATACCGTTTCCGATGGTGTCGCGAAGCCATAGAATAACTGTCTGTGTTTGAACGATGACGAGGACCGGCGTTGCCGTCTTCGCCGTACTCGGGGACGCTTTGAGGCTGAGCTCCGCTACTCAAGGATCTCGAGCGGCCGCCTTGTTGGCGGATCCCGCAACCCACCAAGCGGCGTTAGTTAAGGACGCGAATTTGCTCATTCACCACTGGACGAACATCGGCATGTGTGTTCGAAACTCACCAAGGAATGCTGAGCCTGCGGCTCACTCTCGCCCTCGCCCTCGGTGCGACGAGGTAGCTGCGACGATAGATCGCTGATCCTGGATGGACTGGGGCGCACGGCGGCCCGTGTTCGGCTGAACCTGGAGTTCGCGCCCATCTGGGGGTTGGATCATCGTCCGTGAACTCCGTGAGGAAGCCGCGCGACGTTGAGCTCTTGACGACAAGAAACCTTAGCGAAGCTGTCCTCAAACTTCTTCCCAGGATCCCAGCGAGCCCTCCGAGGATCGCGGGAAGCCACCGACCAAGACGGCAGTTCGCCTGTCACCAGCGTCCATCCGCGACGGATCGACGCTATCGATGAAAGTTCACGGTCCTAGTCTTGAGCACTTTATCGGAGCCTGAGTTGGCTCCTGGGCTATGGCGCCTCAGCCGGCGCGTAACCGGCGGTGTGGACGCTGCGTTCCGGCACGTGCCCAACGCATACAGTCCGATCGTGCCCCGTCTCGTCGCGGAGTTCGTCGAACTGGCTGAGCACCTCGGGCATGTAGTGCCCGCCAGCGTTGCCGGCAGGCGGGAGGCGGTGGCTTGTCGCCGATGGCAGTGTGCGGCCTGGCGAAGTTTTAATCACAGAGGAAGGGCTGGAGGGCGAGGTAGCGTTCGGCGTTGGAGATGTACGGGCGGCAGGTAAGCGCATTCGCGCTGGAGGGTCTTGTTGAATGCCTCAGCCTTGCCGTTTGCGGCGCCAACGGGCAGAGTGAAGCTCGCGATGTCGTCTCATTCCCGATCTCCGCATAGCCTGACCCGCAGGCGTTTCCTCTCGATGGCAGGTGCCGCCGGGGTTGCAGTTGCGCTCGCGCCCGGGTCGGCTCTCGCCCGACGGCCCGACGGTTCCGGTGGCACCGACCTCGTCGACCCCTACAACGGTTCGATAGC
>JBDTVB010000242.1:0-4209 GCA_040007415.1 Anaerolineaceae bacterium | reverse complement strand
ACGACATGAACTCCGGGATTCTGTAGCCGTTGGCGCGCAGGTCTTCCGTAGCAGCCGCGAACATTCCCCCATCCCCGATGGGGAATCCGTCCGCTGAGAGGAGGTAAGCCAGCCTTACGAGAAATCCGAGCCAAGTAATTCCCAGGACGGCGAGCCATTCCCGGATAGCGGGAGAATCCAGCTTGGTAGGCCGCCCTAGTCTCGGAAGAACCACGTCAGGAGTATGACGCTGGTTCGGCTCAAGCGTTACCTCCCCCCGCTGCAAGCCCCATCTTCGCGCTAGGAGCGGCGCTAGACGAGGCTCAGCGTGTGTCCGTGTTCATCGCTGCCCGGCCCGCCACCATCGGCCCGTCCGCGAAAGGACCCGCACGAACTCACGCCCGCATGCTCCGTGCGAATTCTGACCAGCTGTGGGGCTCGCAACGCACGTTAACGCGCAGCAACGCGCAGAGAACGCGCAACAACGCGCAGGAACGTGAATTTCTTCGGGAAGCACACGTTGCAGCGAGGCGGCGGGCTCGCAATCTCCCGCGCTACGTTCCGGCGGGCGGCGTCCCCGACCGGTACCGTAGCACCGTCCCGCCCAGGCGGACCTCGCTCCCGTCCACCAGCTGGCCGGCCCGCACCTCGGCGCCGTCAATGAGGACCAGGCAGGTAGGGGTGGAAGCCAGCAGTTCGCCGCCATGCGTGACCACGAAGTGCGCCTCTTCGATCGCCTTGTCCGTCAGCCGCACCGAACAGAACTTGCCGCGGCCAACGAGTTCACGGTCGTCTTTGAGCGGGAACGTCGTCCCCGCGCCCTCGCCCTCGATCACTTCGAACGTGCCCCACGGCCCGGCCGGCGTCTCGGCCACAGGCGCCACCGGCTGCGGCAGCGTACGGTCGCCGCGGTGCGCATTGGCCCATTCGAGCAGGCGCTCCGGGGCATCGGTCACCACCAGGGCGTCGCGCCTCGCCTTCGAACGGGCGACCGCAATCCGCCCGCCGTACGCCGCCGCGCCAAGCGCCGCAATCACAAAGAGCGCCAGCAAGCCGTACGCCAGCGTGTTCGATTTCGCCTCGGGCGGCTTCGGCCCCTGGAAAACGAAGGACTGCTCAACCTTCTGCCCCCCGGCATCAACGGAGAGTGCGAAAGTATGCTCGCCAGCGGCAAACTCGGACGCGGGGGGCAGTGTGAATTCGTACGGCTTGTCGGTATCAGTCTCCACCGCCTTGCCGTCCACCAGGTAGGTGACCACAGGGTTCGAACCAGCCTGGGCCTGCAGTTCGACGCGCACGAAGTCGCCTGGTCGCAGCCCTGGCAGGATGGTTGGCTGGACGATCTTTGGAGGCAGGGCCACCACCCTAAAGCTGGCCTCGATAGCCTTGGAAGGATTCGCCGCATCGTACTGCGCGCGGAGGGCGTGCACCGTGGGGGCGAGCTTGTACGGGTCGAGCTCAATCGCTCGGCGGTCGCTCGTGCCCGTATTACTCACGGCCTGCCCATCGAGTGCGAAACGGACGTCGCTGCCAGTCGGCAGGTTCGTCACCTTGACGAGCGATTTCTGGGTCAGCTCGGCGGCCAGCCCGGTGAAGGCGGGCGGCGGCGGTGCAGCGACCGCAACGCTCGTGGTGAACGTGGACTCGCCCATCGCTCCGTTCGCCGTAACGGTCAGCTTGTGGAGGCCGGCGGGCAGGCCGGTGGGCAACGGCGCGGTCAGGCTGTACTCCAGCCGCAGCCGTTCGGAGATCAGCGTGTAGAGCTGGGCAACGTCCTTGCCGCTGGTCGCCGAGATGTACTGACCGCCAGAGTTCTGTGCGAGGGCCGAAAGGAAGGTTACGTCCGCCTCCTTGCCGATGCCAACGACGAACACCGCCGCTCCGCCGGTGGCCGTGGCGTTCAGTGCCATCGTTCGCGAAATGTCGCCAGACGCGCCGCCGAACTCCTCGCCCACTCGCCCGCCGCCCTCGGTCACCAGCACGATGACTTTGCGCGGCTGGGGGGAGGCCTTCGCGTACTCCACCGATCGGACGACCGCCGCGTAGAGCGCGGTTCGGCCACCAGGGGTCACCCCGTTCACGCCAGCGATAAGCGCGGCCTGGTCGCTTGTAGGCTTCACCACCTGCGTTACTTGTGTCGAAATCGTCACCAGCGTGGCTTCGTCGGTGGAGCGCAGTGCGCGAACCAGGCCGCTGAACGCATCCTTCGCTCCCGTGATCGAAGCGGCCGACATCGTGTTGCTGATGTCCATGGTGAGCACCATGCCGAGCGGCAGTGCGCTATCGACGTTGGTGTCGAGCTCCAGGCTGGTCACCGGCTGTCCGTCAATTTCGACAGCGAACGAAGTATCGGCGAGCCCGGCGATCGGCTTTCCGCTCGGATCAGCCACGGTCACTGCTGTCGTAACAGAGGACCCGGACACGGTCACTCCGTTGACCGTGAGTTTGGATGGGGTCTGGGCGGCGGTCGGGCTGGCAAGTGACCCGAACATCACAAGCCCAACCAGCAGTTGGCTGATGATCGCTGTTGGTCGACGCCGTCGCGATGTCCGCTTCGAGGGGTCGAGTGCGCGCGGCTTGGCTCTACGATTCATGTCGTCGCTCCCTCTCACCGCGGGCCGCGCTCTTGTCGTGGGGTATGCGCCCCGCAGCCTTGGAGAAAGGATACACGCTGGTACGGCCTGATAGCCGACCTGGACCACCTCAGTCCCACGGTCAGGGTCAACCGGTATTCGAAGGCTATGGCTTAAAGGAGGGGCGTTGCGCGCGAGGCGGTACAACGCGAGCCGTGGCCGCAAGGTTGGCGTACCTTGTGCTGGCGCTCAGGGAAAGGGTCAGAGCTACCTCGTGTAGCCGCTGTGCCGAACCGCAGCGCCGGAGCTACGCCGGTTCGCAACGGTGTCGTCCCTTCGTTACGACGCTTGCGCGCGCTTTGCCGCCAGCCGCTGCTCAAACCTCGGCCGGTCGACGACGAAACGCTGGTGTGTTCCGTTTCCGACGTCCTCGACGCCGTCCGTGGCCGTCCACGCGAAGTCGAGCCGGCGACCGTCTACCGCAGTTAGCGTGACGGAGGCTGTCACTTTCATCCCTTCCGGTGTGGCTGCGGTGTGGTTGATGACGATCTGGGCACCTACGGTCATTTGGCCAGCACCGAGATGCGTGGCGACCCATTCGGCGCAAGTCTTCTCTACAAGCGCGCCCAAGCTTGGCGTGCTGAAGACGTCGGGCGTCCCATTCACGATCCTGCTGGCGAAGTGCTCCGGAACACAGATCACTGATTGGGAAGCACTTGCGCCGGGTTTCAGATCCTCGAGTGTCATACGTCCTCCGTGGAGACGAATGATAGTGCACAACGGGAGCAGCTAGTCATGCGGTCCGACCGAAAGCTGCGGGCAGTCTTCTGACGTTCGCGAGGACGAGGGATTGACGGCGGGCAGTTCGATTTAGTGCCCCGGTTTGCAGTCCCAGGCGGACCAGGGGGCCTTGGATTCGGCAATGTCGGTCCGAAAGGCCACGAGTGCAACCTTGAGATTGCTGACCGGGTCTGACCAGTTTGCCATGTCAATTCCAGCCACACGGAACCAGAACGGCATCACTTGCATGAGACCGTAGGCCCCCATGCCGCCAACGGCTGCCGCGTTGTTGGTGCTTTCGCACCACGCGACTTGCACAACATCGTCCAGGTGTTCAGCATCCCACCCAGCGGCTGCGGCAAAGGCACGAATCTCCTGGGCGGTGTGGTAGCTGGATCCGGCGGGCGGCACGACAGCGGGAGCCGAAGCAGGCGTAACTACGGGCACGACCGGGGCAGAGACGGCTGGAACTGAGGTCGGAGCCGCTGCGACAATAGGCGCTGGGACCGGTTTCGCTGCTTCGGCGGATGTTTCCGCGGCCGTCACGGCTGGTGCTGCTTGCGGTTCGATCGAACTCTGGAGCGTCTTCACCGGCGTGGCAACGGGAGTTGATTCATCGGCTTGTGGCGAAACCACTTCGGAGGTCTTCTGGGCAACACCATCCGGTGCGGATTGGGTGCTGAAAGAGCCGAGCGTGGCCGTCTCCACGGAGGGCGCCGACGCCAGGCTTGGTCCACCGCCGGTGATGGTAAGGGCAGCGTAGCTAGCCGCGAGAAGGGTCGCGAAGAGCGCGACCTTGGCGAGTGGCCGGTTCATCACACTGCGTGGGACATCGTCAGCTCGCTGACGCGCGATGTGGAGCGCATCGCGCGAGAAC
>JBDTVB010000241.1:0-4216 GCA_040007415.1 Anaerolineaceae bacterium | reverse complement strand
AAGGGTCACTCATACGCTCTGAACCGCCTTGCGGCCTCAGTCCGCGCGTGTGGAAATTGCTTCGCTAGAAAACCTGGAAATCTGTGGCGGCGGTTATCCCCGCGCGTCCACCAACTCACCGTGGGTGCTCGCCGGAATCTCCGTAGCGGCGCCTCGCGACCGTAACTTCACCGCATTGACGACAATCGCCACCGCCTGCTCGATGTTCGTAAGGTCTGTGTTAATGACGAGATCATACGAGGCGGGGTCGAGCCAGCCGGCGCCGTAGAACTCGCGAAAGTACGCCACTCGCTCCTCATCGGCATCGCGGATGGAGCGTCGCGCGTCGTCCATTGGCAATCCCTGCGCCACTGCGCGCGCGACACGCTTGTCAACGCTACCGGTGATCAGCACCCGATAAGTGTCCGGGCGGTTCGCGAGAACAAGCTGCGCGCCGTGACCGACGATGACGACGTCGCCCTGTTCGGCGAGGTCTCGGATCGCATCTTCGATGAAGATTCGATACTCGGCGGACGTATAGAGCTGGCTCGAGTAAAGGGAGACGGGAGTCGTCCACATTTCGACGCTGGCGGGCGCAGTCCGCGCAAAACTGTCGAGAAGGCGCGCGAGCAGCCCGCGATGCTGGGCCGCCGACTCAAGCGTTTCAGGTGACGTGCCTGCCTGTTCCGCAGCGCTGCGGAACACTTCATAGTCCACATGGCGCAAGCCAAGTTGACGGGCAACGGCCAGGGCAATAGCTTCCCCACCTGCTCCGTGTTGCCGGGCAATGGTCAGGACGCGGATTGGCAATCCGATGGGCTGCTGGGTCTTGGAACTATCCTGCGTTTCGGTGAGGCTTAAGATCGTAGGACCGTCTGTCGGCATGGTCTGTAGCGGCAAAACGAGGTCGCCGGAGAAAAAGTCCCCGTCTGTAGAATGAAACTCTAGCGGCCCCGATCGCCCCGAAGAAGCGAGGATCGACTGAAGTTCCCGGCCGACGGCCCGCAGTTCCCCAAAACGCACGTCAGCCACTTTGGCTACAACTCCTGACGGTATCGCCTCCAGCTCAATCCCGGTTTCTGGATGGGGCATGAGTTCAGCCCCGATTGGGAGGTGCACCCGGGCAGCCACGTCACCGGTTAGAATCAACACTGGCGGGCCTTGTACAGGGACTTCTCTGATCTTGGCCCACGAACGTAGCCGCTCCGCCGAGACGCCTACATCCCGGAGGTTTAACTCCGTGGTTACCGCCACCGAGCGGATGCGATTGCGTGAGATGTACTGGATTGCGAAGTTCATTTGGATGCCCTTTCTTGATGGCTCTTGCTATGAGGTGGCTGTGGCCTGAAGGCTGCGCGCGGGCATTCTGGTGCGCGCGAGAGACCAGAGCAGGTTTCGAAGTTCCCGGTGGTCCGCGACAGCCGCGTGCGCCGACGTCGAACCATGACCGACGTGAATGGCGAGCGAACCGGGCGGAAGGTTCCGGAAGAGGTCTTCGTCTGTGACGTCGTCGCCCGCCGCAATGACGAGTTCGTTGTCAACAAGGTCCCGAAGGGCGAGGTTGCTGACTAGTCCCTTATGCAAGTTCCGTGGACGCACTTCGATGACGCAGTTACCGCGAAGGACATTGAGTCCGGAACCGGACCCAATTTCTCGCAGGACGTCCTCAACTTCTCGTGACCGGAGGGTGGCGTGATCGGAGTCGGCGGCGGTACGGAAGTGCCAGGCAAGAGATGCGGTCTTCTCTTCGATGAGGCTGCCCGGAACCACAGTCACGAAATGCTCCATTAGCTCGCGAACTCGCCCCATCCATTCGTTAGTGATCGACGTGTTGACTTGCCATGAATTGCCACCAGCCGCCCGGGACCAGAGCCCGTGCTCAGCGTGTATCGTCAACGGCAGATGCCCGAGGAAGCGACCGATGGACTCTCGCGGGCGCCCGGTAACGATATGAACGGACAGTGCCGGTGCCCTGCCCAACGTATCGAGCAATTCCAGCAGATCCGCATCGGGTGATGCTTGCTCAGGGTCACTCGAGAACGGCACCAGCGTGCCGTCGTAGTCGAGCAGCAATCGGAGATTGGCATGCATAGCGCACTTCGCGCCGAATGCCTGCACGGTCACGGAATGAGCCGGGCGCTCGTGCCGGCTTTGCACCGACCGGTCGACGTTCTTGAGGAATGCACCGAACCAGGTATCTGCGTCTGAGGACATCACGCGCCTTCTAAGGGTTTGCATCCGGGCGCGCCGTTCTGCTTGAGGCATGTCGAGGGCGCGTCCAAGGGCCACGGCCGTACCCGTGATGTCGAATGGATTCACTTCCACCGCGCCAGCTAGCTCGGTCGCGGCTCCAGCAAACTCGCTCAGAACAAGGACGCCGTCTTCGTCCGTCCGGGATGCGACGAACTCCTTAGCGACCAGGTTGAGTCCGTCTCGGAGAGGCGTGACGACCATGACGTCTGCAGCGCGGTACAAAGCAGTGATCTCGGGCCGTTGGAGCATGCGCTCGACGTTGTGGATAGGCATCCAACTCCCCGTTGCCCATTTTCCGTTGATTTTCCCGACCAGTTCCTGGACCGCGCGCTGGTATGACGCGTAAGCCTTGACCTCCCCGCGAGACGGTGCGCCTACCTGAACGAACCGTATGTTGCCGATGAGATCCGGGCGGCTTTCAAGCAGCGCATCGATCGCCTCGAGTCTACGCGGGAAACCCTTCGAGTAGTCGAGGCGGTCTACCCCGAGGAGGAGCCGTTGCTCGCCAAGTTGCGCACGAATCGCCTCCGTTTCAGCGTGCAGGGAATCCGAGTCGACAGACCAAGACGCAGCATCCACACCGAGCGGGAGGACGCCCAACGCCGCGGTGCGGTCACGCACCGTGACGCCGTCGAGTCCCACCAGCCCGACTCCAAATCGGTTGCAGGCAGCCGCGAAATTCGATAGATAGCGCGGTGCGTGGAAGCCGACATAGTCCGCGCCGGTGATGCCGCTAAGCACCTCTTCTCGCCACGGGATCGTGCTGAACGTTTCCGGCGATGGGAACGGGACGTGGAGAAAGAACCCGATTCGCGCATCCGGACGACGCTCACGGATCATCTGCGGCAACAGGCAGAGGTGGTAGTCGTGCACCCAAATCGTGTCATCCGAATCGGACATAGCGATCACCGCATCCGCAAAAGCTCGGTTTACAGCAACGTATCGCCCCCAGTCGCCTGGTTCGAACGCCACCTGGTCCATACGGTCGTGAAACACAGGCCAAAGCAGCCCGTTAGAAATACCCGCGTAGTAGCCGTGGTGGGTATCTGCGTCCACGGCGACGGGCACGAGCTGGTCGACCGGGATTTGGCTTGTGAGCTGACCGTCGCTCAAGGCGGCGATCAAGTCTGGCTCTGCATGTCCCAGCCAGAGGCCACCGGACCGCCGCCAGGGACCCAAAAGTCCGCTCACGAGGCCGCCATTAGAAACGCATACTTCTGGCTCAGGGGAGTCGCTGAGTGACACGGGGAGACGGTTGGAAACCAGTAGGGGGCGGCTCATGTCAGCGTGCTCCCATCAGCACACGGGCATTTTCAATGTCTATCCGCCCGCCGTCGCAAGAGGCAAGGATTCTCTCAAGCCGGCGGTGATGGAGCGCGATTGCGAGTTCCGCCGTGACTGCCGCATCCGTTGCTATCACCATCTGTCCGAGGAAGTTGCTATCCAGGGAGCATGTCTGTTCGATCAACGTGGTGAGCATCGCCCGGAGTTGCACGTGATTGTCGAATTGCCGACGGACCGCGTCACCCATTGCGTCCCCACTTCTGAGGTGGTGCAGGAGCCGCGAATCGCCTGCTTTCGCATCAGCTTCATGAGCGGCGAAGGAGGCAAGCGCATCGCGCACAAAACCGTTGAAGGCAGTCATCCAATCCGCTGGATGGTCTCTGTGAAACGGCGTCGCTCGAGCTTCTCCAAGATGGAGCCATGCCGTAAAAAGCTCATCGGGCTGGAAGGGATCCGCCTGATGAAGAGTGGTGGCCATTGGTTGAATTCGGGGAAGCATAAGAGACCCTCCACGGGGGTGCGATGTTCGGATGTTGCCCTATGAGGCTGAGCGTCGGCTTTGATCTTCAAATTCGTGCGGATCCGAAGATGCCGACTGAAAACGTTGGCGGCAGCCAGTCGCGTCAAACGGCCCGCGCCTCGCCTGCGACGATGAACGCATCGCCTGTATCGCCCGCGCCCCATCCAATCATTTTGACTC
>JBDTVB010000240.1:0-4231 GCA_040007415.1 Anaerolineaceae bacterium | reverse complement strand
GAGTTTGCGGCGAGGAAGCGGACGTGCTCGACCATCTGCTCCGGCCCAGTGGCGCAGTTGATGCCGATCACGTCCACCAGGTCCATCGCCTCCAGTGTGGTGAGTGCACAGGCGATGTCCGAGCCGAGGAGCATGGTGCCGGTCGTTTCGATCGTGACGCTGGCGATCACCGGGATGCGCTGGCCGGTCGCCGCGAAGGCCTCTGCGAGGCCCGCGAGGGCGGCTTTCGTCTGAAGCAGGTCCTGGCAGGTTTCGACCTTCATGACGTCGATGCCGCCATCGAGCAGCCCGAGCGCCTGCTCGCGGTAGCTGTGCACCAGTTCGTCCCAGGTGACGTGCCCCAGCGACGGCAGCTTGGTGCCGGGACCGATCGTGCCAAAGCTGTACCGCGGCCATTCGGGCGTGGAGAACTCATCGCGAACGGCGTTCAGCTGGCGGGCGGCGAGGGCGTTCAACTCGCGCACGCGTTCCGCAAGCCCATACTCCGCGAACACGATTTCGTTCGAACCGAAGGTGGCGCTGTCGACGGCGTCGCAGCCGGCGGCGTAGAAGCTGCGCTGGATCCGGGCGAGGACGTCCGGGTCCGAGACCGTGAGGTATTCGTTGCAGCCATCGATTCCGCCGTAATCGGGCACGGGACGCAGGCCGAGGATCGTCGAGCCGATCGGCCCGGCGGTGAAGAGCACGTGCTCTCGCAAGCGATTGAGGAAGGGATGGTCCAGCGGTTGGTAGGTCATGTTGATCCCCCGAAAAGTGAGGTCACGCAGGCACGCGACGGCGAAATGGGGCGAGGGAAGCGGGCGGTGGCCGTCAGCCCGAAGTGGCCACCGCCGGGCGCATGGACATTCGGCCCGGAACAGCAGTGGCAGAGGTGGCGGCTTGCATATGACGAGTATAGCAGGATGACGGGCAGACGAGACCGGACAGGCCGGGGCGAAGAGTCACGAGTGGTGGCCTTCTCCAGCCATCTCGCCTTCAAGGCGGCGTTGCACCTCAACAGCCGGCAGGCCGTGCTGCGCCGCCAGTGACTTCACGTCTTCGAACTCCGGGCTGCGCCGTTCCGCGCCAACGAACGTTGCCACCTTGACGCGCACCGGGCCAAGGCTGCTGGCGAACGTCTCCATCCGGCGGGCCGCCTCGTAGCGGCGGTGGGTGGTGACGCGCACCCCGAGGGTGGTGGTTTCGCGCAGGAAAAGCGCGGCAAAGCGCTCCTCCTCTTCGGCGGGAACGAGCGCACAGAGCTTGCTCGCGGAGCGCCCCTTCTTCATCCCGATTGGCTCGAGCCAGGCGTCAAGCGCGCCCTCCTCGAGGAGACGATCGCGGGCGTGGGCGAGCAGCGACGGCGGCATGTCGTCGATGTTCGCCGCCAACTCCACCAGTTCGCGCGTGGCGAGCGTGGCCAGCCCGGCACCAAGGAAGACGCGGAGCGCGTTCGGCCGGTTCGGAGGATCGAAGGTACCGGCGCCCGCACCGTGGCCGCTGGTCACTATCGTCATCGCGCCGGGCCGCGCCACCGCGGCGAGAATCGCTGCGCCGGTGGGCGTGACCAGCTCGTGTCCCGATTCCACGAACCGCAGGGAAAAACCAGCCTGTTGAAGGATGTGCGCCGCAGCCGGGCCTGGCGCAGCGGGAATCGGGCCGTGCTCCGTGCGCGCGATCGTGCCGGAGCCGACCGTCACCACCGGGCAGGCTGCGTCATCCACGCCGAGCAGTTCGAGGGCCAGCATCGCGCCGACGATGTCGATCATCGCGTCCACGCCCCCGGCTTCGTGGAGGTGCGGCTGGGCCGTGTTGTGCGCTCGCGCTTCGCCTCTTTCCAGCCAGTCGACCGCGGCGAGAGCGCGCTGGGCCACCCGAGGTTGCAAGCCGGCGGCGCCGATCATCGCCCGCATCTGCGGCGGTTGGTAGCGCTGTTCCGCTTCGATTTCGACGCACAGGTAGCTGGCACTGATACCCCCGCGGGTGACCGTTTCGGTGCTGAGCGCGAACGGCGGCAGACCCAGGCGCTGCAGCCCCTCGCAGATGCGGTCGAGCGGCGCCCCGGCATCGACGAGCGCTGCGATCGTCATGTCCCCGGCGATCCCCGAAAAGCAATCGAAGACGAGGCTGGTCATTCGCGCGGGCCGAGGGCGAGCGCGTTGATGGTGGCCGCAAGGTAGCCGGCGCCAAAGCCGTTATCGATGTTCACGACGCTGACCCCGGTGGCGCAGCTGTTGAGCATCCCGAGCAGGGCGGCGAGGCCGCCGTAGGAAGCGCCATAGCCAACGGAGGTGGGCACGGCAATCACCGGGTTTTGCACAAGCCCGCCGATGACGCTCGGCAGCGCACCTTCCATCCCGGCAACCACGACGAGCGCCTTCGCCTCGCGCAGCGCGTCCATTCGCCCGGCGAGGCGATGCAGCCCGGCCACGCCGACATCGAAGTGGCGCTGGACGCGCGCGCCCATCATCTCGGCGGTGATCGCCGCTTCTTCGGCCACCGGGATATCAGACGTACCTGCCGTCACGATCGCGACGTTACCCTCGCGTTGCCGGGGCGAGGGGTCGCACCACGCGAGTCGCGCGTCTTCGTTGTGCTGGACTCCGGGGATAACCGCGCGAAGCGCTGCCAGGTGCTCTGGCTCTACGCGAGTGACAAGCAGCCGCCCGGCGCGCGCGAAGATCTCCTGGGAAATCTGCGCAACCTGCCGCGGCGTCTTGCCCATGGCGAGGACGACTTCCGGGAGGCCATCTCGCAGCGCGCGGTGATGATCGACGTTGGCGAAGCCGAGATCCGTGAACGGCGCCGATTCGAGCTGCCGCGCGGCCTCATCGGGCGCGACCAAACCCCCGGCGACCTGGCGGAGAAGGTTTCGCAGCGAATCCTGGTCCATGCAGTTCAGTCTAGAGCAGGTTCGAGGGACAGGCCGATTGACTCGCGGTCAGTCGCGGGCGACAGCAAGGACGAGGGCGCGGAAGGGCCGTGGACCTGGCGGCAGAGTGGGCTTGGGCGTGGCTGTCGGTTGGACCGTCGGCGACGGTGTCGCTGATTCGCCTTCGATGATCGAATCGATCGTGCAGCCCATCACGGCGCACCCCGCGCGCAGGTCATCGAGCAGTTCACGGTCTATTCGTGACCCGCTGTTGTCACCCGTGCCGCCCGACCCCTGGGTATGGATGCCAACCACGTAGCCCAGCGTCCGGCCGGGGCTTAGCGACCAGATCGCGGAGCCGCTCTGACCGCCGGATGTATCGATATCGTAGAAGAGGCGGTACGCCTCCACAGCAGTGAACGCGCGACGGGATTGCCCCCACATCGTTTGCGCTGGCTTGTCCACCGGGTAGCCGACGATCGCCGGCGTAAACTCCGTGTCGCGAAGCGTGGCCGTGGGCAAAACGGCGACAGGCAACCACGACGCATCGAGCGTCAGGCGGTCGTCCGGCAGGCGGATGAGGCCCCAATCGAAATCGACCGAACCACCGCTGTCGAGGAAGCCATCCGGCACCCACCAGTCGGTGGCATACTCCGAGCCGAACGGTTCGAAGGCCTGGTCCTTTGCCGGGACGACGCGGATGCGTTTCGCGTTCCACGCCGCGCGGGCGCTATCCCACAGGCAGTGGCCTGCGGTGAGCAGCGCGTCCGGGCCAATGAAGGTGCCGCTGCATACGGCGAACAACTCGTTCGCATCGTTGAACAGCTCCAGGTAGGCGATCGCGCTGAACGGGAAGAGCGTGGTGTCCGGGATCTGGATGCGCTCGTCCTCGCCGATGACGCTGGCCGCGGCTGCGACCGCCGGGCGGGGGGAGCCGACTGGCGGGAGCCAGCCTTCGTTCGGCGTGGCGTCGTGATACGAACGGCCAGCTGGGGCGCCCGGCACGGCAGTCGCTCGCGAACTCACTGTTGTGATAGCCATGCCCGCCGTCAGCAAAACGGCCAATAGCGGGAGGACGAAATGCGGATGGGCATGACGGCGAGGCATGGTACCTAGAGAATCGGCCGATTTACGGAACGCAGGAGTGGGCTGAACATTCGGCCCGCGGGACTGCCTCAGAGCAGCACCATGTTGTCGCGGTGGATCACCTCATCGCCGTAGGCGTAGCCCAGGATGTCGGCGATGCGGTCGCTGTGTACGCCGCGGATGCGCTCCAGTTCGTCGCTGCTGTAGTTCGTCGAACCAGCGGCTACGCGTCCACCCTGGGGATCGTGAATCTCGACGGTTTCGCCGCGGTCAAACGAACCGCGCACAGCAGCG
>JBDTVB010000239.1:0-4234 GCA_040007415.1 Anaerolineaceae bacterium | reverse complement strand
CCTCAACAACATGTTCAACACCCACCCCCCGATTGAAGAGCGGATCCGCCTCCTGCGCAGCATGTAGCTGACCAAAACGCTCGCTGGTCCGAATCGAAACGTGCAAACTGGAGCGGGGCGCACAACACCGTCAGGAGCCGTGCCTTGTCAGATAAGTCAGAGACCCTCACTACCCTCGAATCAAAGTACGAGGAGTTTCGCGCCAGGATCAGTGGGCTTTCGGCGGACGCCTATGACGAAGTCTGGCTGGGCGAATGGAGCCTTGCGCAGTTGCTCGCGCATATGGCCGGCTGGTTCGGTGAGATGACCGTTGGCCTGAAGCGTGTGGGGCAGGGTGAGCGTCCGACGCCTGACGGCACGGACTACACAGATGAGGACGCCTGGAACGCGAAGTTCGCCGCCTCCGCCTCGCCCGGTCCCGCGGCGCTGACCAACTTCGATGGCGCCTACGCGCGCTACCGTGATGCTGCGAAAGCGCTCCCGGAAGATAAGTTCGGAACAGACCCGGAGACTGGCAAGATGCGCATTGGCGCGCGTTTGCTGGATGGCCCCGGCATCCACCATTTTGACGAGCATCACCCACAGATCGACGAATGGCTGAGCACGCGCCACCGCGGCTAGGCGCACCCGCGAGCGAAGGCTGAGGAGAGGCCCGCGTGGAGATCCCCCTGTTCCCGCTTCGTACCGTCCTCTTCCCAGGGATGGCCTTGCCCTTGCGCATCTTCGAAGATCGCTACCGGGTCATGGTCTCGGAATTGCTTGAGTCCGGCGGAGCGTTCGGCGTCATCCTGATCCGTGAGGGCGCCGAGGTTGGCGGTGGCGCGAAACCGTTCGAAGTTGGGACGACGGCGTGGATTGAGGAGTGCACCCAGACCGGCGTGGGCCGCTACGCCCTCACTGCCCGGGGCAGCCGCCGCTTCCGCTTGAAAAAGATGCTTGAACCGCGCCCCTATCCGTACGGCGAGATCGAGATCATCCGCGATGAACCGGCTGTGCCGAGCGTCCATCTTCAGCGCGCGATCGAAACTGTTCGCGCGACCTTCCCAACGTACTTTCGGCTGGCGCTCTCATTGACCGACCAGTGGGCGCAGGGGATGAAATTGCCGAGCGGGGCGCACGAACTCGTTAACTTCCTCGCCCCTTGGGTACAGGCGGAGGAAGAGGCCAAGCAGCGTATTCTCGAGATCGAACCCGCCGAAGAACGGGTCGCTCAGCTCGCTGAACTGCTCGACGACCTCCTTAGCCGGACGCGAGAGGAAGTGGACGAATACCGGCGACGCAAGTTCCGCAGTCCGTCAGCGGAGAACTAGGCAGAGGGTCTCGGTCCGGGCCTCAGGGAAGCGCCAGCATTCGTTCGAGCGCGACGAGCGACCACTTGCGAGTTTCGGCGTCCACCTTGATTTCGTTGACCACGTGGCCCTGCAGCAGCCCTTCGAGCACCCAGGCAAGGTAGGCGGGGTGGATGCGATACATCGTGCTGCAGGGGCAGACGACCGGGTCCAGGCAGAACACGGTCTTATCCGGGTTTGCGTGGGCCAGCCGGTTGACCAGGTTGATCTCCGTTCCTACGGCCCAAACGCTGCCAGCGGGCGCTTCGGTTACGGCTTTGATGATTACTTCCGTGGAGCCCCACGAATCGGCAGCCTGGACCACCTCCCACCGCGTCTCCGGGTGAACGATGACGTTCACCCCGGGATGTTCGCGCCGGGCTTTTTCGATCTGTTCCACGGAGAAGCGCTGGTGCGTGCTGCAATGCCCTTGCCAGAGAATCACCTTCGCCTTGCGAATCTGGGCCGCCGTGAGACCGCCGTGAGGCATTCGCCAGTTCCAGAGCACCATTTCATCAAGCGGGATGCCCATCTGGTAGCCAGTGTTGCGGCCCAGGTGTTGGTCCGGGAAGAAGAGAATCTTGTCGCCCCGCTCGAACGCCCACTTGAAGGTCTTACCTGCGTTGCTGGAGGTGCAAACGATTCCGTTCCGTTCGCCCACGAACGACTTCAGGCTCGCCGCACTGTTCATGTACGTGACAGGGATGACGGTTGATTCTCCCTCCAGCGCCTCGCTGATTTCGTCCCAGGCCGCATAGACATCGTCCGGGTCTGCCATATCCGCCATCGAGCAGCCGGCCGCGATGTTGGGGAGCAGCACGCGGACCCTCTCGGGCGTCAGGATGTCGGCAGACTCCGCCATGAAGTGCACACCGCAGAAGAGCACATATTCGGCATTCTTCTGGGCGGCGGCCAACTGTGAAAGCTTGAAGCTGTCGCCCGTGACATCGGCGAACTCGATGACCTCATCGCGCTGGTAGTGATGACCCAGGATCACCAGTTTCTTGCCGAGCTTGGCCCGCGCGCTTGTGATTCGCCGGTCCAGCTCTTCAGGAGACATGTCCAGGTACGCCCTTGGAATATCCTGCTGCCAGGTGATGAACGCCGGTTCCTGAGAGAGCGGAACGGGAATTAGCGCATCTGTCGGGCACGTATCGGGGTCCGAATAGAGTGCGAGGAGTTCGGCATCGCTCGTGGCGGTTCGCTTGGCGGTCAACGTCGTCATCCGGGTCCTTCCCATTGGAAGACTTAGTGTCACGGGTACACTATCTCGTGCCACTACGATGCCATGCTCGCGACAAAGTGTCAACTCAACACTAAGTCGGCCTCTGACCGAATCTCGGGGCGACGTGGCGCGGCTGACGCTTGATCCCCCGGCGAACTCGCGGGGGCCAGCGTTGGGGACCGGGATCGAGCGATTCGGGAAACGCGGCGTTATTGACTCGGCGAAAGTGGATGCGGGCCGATGAGCTTCCCGCGACGCGTTCCACCAGATGCGCGAGTCACGAAGAGGGCGTGTATAGTGCCGTCATCGTGGCGGAGAACCCGCGGTGACCATCAGCGAGCCCATCGAATCGGGCACCGATCACCTCGTCCGCCGCTTCTCTAGACCAATGACACGAACGAAGGAGTAACACGATGCCTCGAGTACACGTCCTGGTTGGCACCCGCAAAGGAGCGTTCGTCTATAGCTCGGATGAGAACCGCGAAAACTGGAAGCTCTCCGAGCCGATGATGCCCGGCTGGACCGTCCAGCACATGGCCGCGGAAACCCGGCGAGGCCAGTCGCGCATCTACGCGGCTGCCAGTCACTGGGCCTGGGGGCCATCGGTATCACGGAGCGACGACGGCGGAAAGACCTGGGACCAACGTAGCCCGGGCCTCGCCTTCCCGGCCGATATGGGGCTCGCCGTTGGCTACGTTTGGCACGTGGAGCCCGGGCATGCGAAGCAGCCGGGCGTGGTCTACGCCGGCACGCAACCCGCTGGCATGTTTCGCAGCGAGGACTTTGGCGAAACCTGGGCCCCGGTCGATGCGATCACGCGCCATAGACTTCGTCCCCTCTGGGGACCTACGGGCTCCGTCGGTGAGTCGTCGTTGCATTCAATCCAGGTTGACCCTCGCGACCCGAACCGGGTCTATATCTCCATCAGTTCCGGCGGCAGCTACATCACGGAAGACGGCGGCGAGACCTGGACGCTCTGCTCGCACGGCATTGTGGTTACGACCCCGGCGGCCAAGACATTTCTCGCCGAAATCGCGGAGATGTTCCCCAACCCAGAGCTTCCGCCAGACGTGGACCCAGCCGCGCTCGATGAGTTCCACAAGCTGCGGCTCGACAGCAAGAACCCGGACCGCCTCTGGGGGCAGTCACACGTCGGCGTGTTCAAGTCAGAGGACCGCGGCCAGCACTGGGAAGACGTGACCACCAACCTGCCCTCGTTCCACGGTTTTCCCATTGCAATCACAAAGCGTGGGCCGGATCGCGTGTTCGTCGTGCCCCTGGAGTTTGGAGCGGGCAACTTCCGGGTCTGCCCGGGCCAACTCGCCGTCTACCGCACAAGCGACACCGGCAAGACGTGGGATCGGCTGACGAACGGGCTGCCCGGCCCGGACAATTACCAGAGCGCCTATCGCCAGGCGCTGGACACGGACGGTGCCGAAGCGGAAGGGGTCTACCTGGGAACCACCAACGGCGAGGTCTACTACGGGCGGGATGGAGGCGAACAGTGGACTCGCCTGCCCGGCACCCTGCCCCCGATCCTCTCGGTAACTGCGTTCGAAAGCAGCTCTGCTGGGCTATAGTCGCCCGCTCGTCCTGCGGTGCACAAACAAAGAAGGCCCCTCAACTGAGGGGCCTTCTGCTAGTGTGGTGGAACCGGGATTACGCCCGAATGTCCCGCAGG
>JBDTVB010000238.1:0-4252 GCA_040007415.1 Anaerolineaceae bacterium | reverse complement strand
AGGTCCATAGTCGCGAGTTGCGGGATCCGTTTATATTCCACGTTGCCGCGCTTCCAATGTTTGGTCACGGTGACGCCACCGCCTTGCTCTTTCGCATGACTCGACTGCGCGACCAACCGCTCCTTCGCGGCGTCGACCTTCGCACCTAGCTCGTCGTACGCCGTTCGAAGTGCGACGTACTTGGCGGCCGCTTCCAGCCATTCCGGATCGTCCCGAAGGCGCGTATCGCGATCGGTCAGCGGCGGTGCTTGCGCATCGGCGACATAGCGCGCGAACTCATCCCACGCCGCACATATCCGTGGCCAGATGCTCGCCTCCGGCGCGACCGCCAACAGAATGCCCTCCTGGCCGTCGAACACGAACACGTCAGCGACCTCCGCCCTGGTCACCATCAGCTGGTGCTGCACCTGCCATCGATAGTGCTCCGGCAGCTGGCCCTCGGCGACGGCCTTCCAGAGGGTCGAGTCGCGACCCTTGAACGGGCACTTGACCTCAAGAATCCGATCGCCCGCGAGTGTGAGGCCATCCAGGCTCGCCGAGTACTCGCCGTCGAGGAGCACCAGCGGCTGCATCACGAGGCCCGTAAGCGCCTCGTAGGCCGCCCGCGCCGCCGGCTCGAGCTCGGTGCCACGCAGCATCGCGGTGTTGACCTCCGGCTGTACGAGTCCCAGCTTCTGCTGCCACAGCTGGTACGGCGTCTGCCAAGGCGAAACGCCCATCACGATGGGCGTCTCGCTGGCGTTGCGGTACTTGCGCCGATGTTCATGCCATTCGGCGCTGCCCTGGACCAGTCTGCAGATCGTGCTCATGCTGCCCTCCGTTGCTTCTCAAGCGAGGTGATGGCGCGACTCGCCATGTGGCTGGTGAGTTCCGACAGCCCGGCCACGCCGAAATAGTCGAGCACCTTGCCGAGATCGCTCCCCGTCTCGTCGATCAGCCGCTCGATGAAGCGCAGCTGGGCCGGAGTGGCCTTGGTGCCGGTGATGGGCGATACCGGCGCCTTCGGCGGTGCCGCCGGCGTCGGCTTGGCCACCTCGCCTTCCGGCAGGTCCTCGCCCGCGTAGACGTACAGGCCGAGACCGTGCAGGGCAATCGCCTTGACCAGGCAGCGGGCGATCGAGGTGTTGATGTCGAAGGCCGTTGGTTCGGCCAGCGGCCGGTTCTTGCTGTCGAGCACCGGGTGGATCTGCGAGAGCATGACCCCTTGCACGGTCACCGCGACCTCGACGAAGTACCCGGTCTCGGTTTTGAGATAAGGCAGCCCATCGAAGCGTCGGACCTCCCAGCAGGCCGCGGGGTCCGCCAGCCGCAGCTGCGCGACGGCGTACGGCCAGCTCAGGTAGGAGAACTGGCCTTTCTTCTCCAGGTGTTCGGAGACGTTGATCTGGTTCAGACGTGCGAAGTAGTTGTCCATCGAGAGCTCCTTGGGTGAAATGCGCGAGGCGAAGCACCGCCGAGCCGCTATGCGAGCGGCCCGGACGTGCTGGGGATGCGACGTGACGGGAATGCGGCGGACGTCGCTCCGCCGGAGGGCTACAGCAGTCCGCGCTCGGCGAACGAGACGAGCTGGTTGCCCGCCACCACGAAGTGATCGAGGGTGCGGGTGTCGACCAGCGCCAGCGCCTGCTTCAGCGCCTGGGTCAGCAGCTCATCGGCACGGCTGGGTTCCGCCACCCCGGACGGGTGGTTGTGCGCGAAGATCACCGCCGCGGCGTTGTGCGCCAAGGCGGCCTTGACCACCTCTCGGGGGTACACGCTGGTCTGCGCCAGGGTGCCGCGGAACAACTCGTCGCAGGCAATTACCCGGTGCTGGGCATCCAGGAACACGCACACGAACACCTCGTGGCCCCGGTCGTGCAGCAACAGCCGCAGGTAGTTCCGGACGTCCTCGGGGGACGCCAGCGTGGTGCTGGCTCGCATGCGCGCATCGAGGATCTTAAGTGCGCGACGGATGGTTTGGTCTTGCGTCATGGCTTCTCCTTCGGGATTGGAAATGCGAAAGGCCAAGGACGAATCCTTGGCCTTTGCTCAGGGGTGCACAGATTCACGCAGCCAGTGCGGCAACCTCGCGGTCGGGCGGCTGCACTAGCCGGATCAGGTAGTCCGCCGCCTGCTGCGCCCGGGTGGCGGCCACGAAAATGGCGCGCTTGTCCTCCCGCAATACCCTGAGCCAGGAGGCCAGGTAATCGGCGTGGTGCAGCTCGCCGTCGATTCGGCAATGGGCGCAGAGGAAGGCCGCACCCATCTCCGCGATCAGCTCCTCCGCGGCGTACGCGTCGTCACCGAAGCGCTGCCCGAGCTGCCGGTTGCACCGGGAGGGGTGCGAGCTCCAGTGGGTGAGCTCATGGAGCGCCGTGGCGTAGTACTGCCCGGCGTCTGCGAACGCGCGCGGTGGTGGTAGATGGATTTCATCGTCGCCCGGGCGGTAGTACGCCCGAGACCCACCGTGGCGGATGGTGGCCCCCGACATCAGCAACAACTCCTGCGCCCGGGCATCCGGCGCCCAGCGCACCGGTTCGATCACCGTGAGGGACGGTGGCACCTGGTCGAGTTGCGCCAGGTTGAACACGGTAAAGGCGCGCAGCAGCGGGAGTACGCGCTCCGGCAGGTCGGGCTCGTCCGGCGCGGGGTAGAACTCCGCGACAGCGTTGACCTTGCGCAGGCGCCACAACACCACGGTGGTGCCTCGCTCGCCCCGGCGTACCTGGGCGCCGAGCTCAGCCGCCTGCCGGTACGTGACCCAGCGATTGAGCGGGTAGCCCTGACTGGTGGCCTCCAGCCCCAGCAATAGGGCGTTAACGCCCCGGTAGGGCCGGCGGCTGCCGGCGTTGACGGCGGCGCCGTCCACGTCCTCCGACCAGGGGCGTACCCAAGGAGCGCTGCCGCGTTCCAGCGCCGCGATGATGCGGGCGGTGACGCTGGTGTAGAGATCCGGTGGCATGGAGGTACTCATGACACCCCCCCGACGCGTGGATCCCGAGCGCGCAACGCCCCCGGATACCACTGTCCCTTCCGGAGATAGCCGTACATGCGCTGCTGCCAGCGCACATACAAGGCGCTGCACACGCCAGAGACGATCGCCGCCATGGCACCGTCGGCGGACCCGCCATGGATCAGCAGGCCGCTGCCGATGACGATCGCGTGCACCAGCATCGGGGCACCCATCAGCTTGGCTTTGCGCACCGCGCCGACGTCGGCCAGGATCAGCCATAGTCCGACGAACACGATCAGGCCCCAGGTGAGCATGTTTTCACCCAGAGCGAGAGCGCCAGCGCCATGGCAGCGCTATACAACGCGACGTTGAGGGCGCCGAAGGTCACCAGCGCGGAATAGGTCAGCGCGAAGTTGCCCAGCAGCCCGAGAGTGATGCCGGTGATTGGGGCGACGTACTTCATGAGGATCTCCAGTGAATAGCCGGAGCGGCTACACCAGAAAAGGGGCTTGCAAGGCGCGTCGCGCCCCACAAGCCCTCGCGCGATGTCCTACGCGCGCACCTGCTTGATCCGGAGCACCCGGGCGCCGCCGCGCTTCATGGCGTTCAGCCGGCGCTGTGCTTTCCAGCCAGCGGCGAAGCTGACTCCCGCGTGACCAGTCGCGATGCATGCATTGGTGGTGCCATCAATGGCGCCGTCGAGAACGTTGGCGGTGGTGCGGCCTGCCGATGCGAAGAAGGTATTCATGGTGGAGCCTCCGAGAGGGGTAGCCGAGAGCGACTACACCTCACGCAGCTTGCCTCGTGCGCAGCACGAAGCACTTCGAACTTCGCACGAAATTCGGCGACGAATTTCTTCGAACTCAGTACGAAGTGCTCAGGATCCAGGGCTAGGGTTTGGGTCCCCGTTCAAAGCACCAGGGACGAAATCCGAACCGGCACTCGGGTGAGACTCCCTACCGGGGAGGGAGGAACCCGTTCCGGGGTGTTGACTCGCAGGTGCAGAAAATAATTTTGCAAACTTTTCCGAGAGAATAAAAGTGATCGTCGCCTGCCAGAAAAGTCCAGTTCTTGCTGTCTACCAGGAGGGGAGCCTACGCAATCTCTGGCAGAACGCCCGACTCGTCTACGAGGACATAGTTAGCCGTATGTGGGCCTCGACTAGCCCTCACGTATTCCTCCTCCGCACTCACGGGAGAGTCGTAATGGATAAACGCATCAGCGGTGCGGAGATCCATGCCTTTCAATATTGCCGTCGTACCTCCAGCAACGCCCACAGCAAGCGAACGATATGAAAAGAGCCCTAGGACCTCTTCCCCT
>JBDTVB010000237.1:0-4272 GCA_040007415.1 Anaerolineaceae bacterium | reverse complement strand
GCTTCTCGTGCGCTTCGTGGGCGGTTAGTTTCCAGAGATCGCTCACTCCAACACGCCCGTACGCGGAAGACTCCGTCTTCGGCCTCGGGTGCGTTCGCGATCGCCTCGCCCTGCGTGAGCGAAGCGGTGACCACGTCCGCGCGCATCACGTTGCTGAGCGGCAGCGGGTGGGCCGTCGGTTCGAGGCCCTCCGTATCGACCGCGGCGAGCGCGGCGAAGTGGTCGAGAATGCCCGAGAGCTGAGCGGCAAAGCGGTCGACGTCTGCGGGAGTCAGCGCGACTCGTGCCAGCCGTGCGATGTGGAGGACTTCTTCCGGGGAGAGCGACATAGTGAAAGAGTACACAAGGACGCCCTTTACCGCCTGAGTTCCCCCGCGGTGTGGCCTTTGGTACCCTCGACCGAATGCGGTATCGCTGCGTGACCGTCCCCGCCGGTTCTCGGGTGCCCTTCCGTATGCCGGGGCGCCTGTGAACAGTGTCGCCCGGAGGCGGATGATGCGGGAGCGGCGCAGACCGCGCAAGAGCGCCGTACCCATCTGGCTGCTCGCGATCGTGGCGCTCGGCGTGCTCGGCTCGCTCGGGCTGGCGGCGAGTGTGGGTGCCGTGTTTGCGGTCTATCGTTCGTACGCAGCGGAATATGTCCCCATCAAGGAAAAACTGCTCCAGAACAACGTCGGCCTGACCGAGGTCTACGACCGCGGAGGACCCGATGGCGGAGTGCTGCTGGGCCGCCTGACTAACAAAGATGCCCAGCTTCTCAACCCCGTGAAGCTCCCAGCGATCTCTCCGTTTCTGATCGAAGCGACGGTCTCCACCGAGGACAACAGCTTCTGGGACAACCCGGGCGTCAACGTCCTGGGCCTCCTGCGAGCGGCGAAGGAGAACTACTTGGGCGGCGGCTTGGGCAGCGGCACTGGTGGTTCGTCCATAACGCAACAGCTCATCAAGAACGTGTACATCTGCCCGAGCATCTCCGCCGATACGCGTGTCGTCTGCACGGCCGAGCGGACGCTGGATCGCAAGCTCAAAGAGATCTCGTTCGCGCTCGAGCTGGAAAAGGACTCGTCCAAGGAAGAGATCCTTGAGTGGTACCTCAACCAGATCTCGTACGCCGATAGATACATCGGCATCCAGGCCGCTGCACAGGGCTACTTCCACAAGGACGCAATCGACCTGACGTTGGCTGAGTCAGCCCTTCTCGCAGGGGTTCCCTCCGCTCCTACCGATTACCACCCACGCTTGAACTGCGCTAAAGAAGCGGACGGCGCGACCTGCAAAGTGGATGGCGAAGGGCGGACGACAGTCGTCGGTAAAGCGAAACTTCGCCAGGAGGACGTCCTTGATCTGATGGTGACGCACAAACGGGTGACAAGAGAGCAGGCAGAGGCAGCGAAGTCCGAGGTGATCACCGTTTTCGCGTCCAGCAACCCAACCAAGGCTTCAGCGTTCATTGACAACCAGGTCGAACCGCGACTCGTGCGAATGTGTCAGGCGGGGATCTTGAAGCAACTCCCTGGCACAGCCGACTGCGAGGCGAGCGTCCACTCGGCGGGCTACAAGGTGACAACCACGCTCGACTGGGCCGAGACAGACGTGGCGGAAGAGATGATGCGCGGCTTTGTCGCCGACGGCCTCTCCAAGGGCTGCGAGTGCAACAACGCCGCGATCGTCACCATCGAACCGACCTCCGGACAGGTGATCATCTACGCGCCGAACCGCGACCCCAGTTACGTTTCGGACCGGCGAGTGGCGGGCGACATCGACCAGCTGATGGAGATCAACCAGCCCGGCTCGTCATTCAAGCCGGCGGTCTACCTCAACTGGTTCGACACGCTTGGCAAAAGCCCGATGAGCACAATCTGGGACACCAGCCCGCTCACCATCGAGGGGACCTCGATCACCAACCCTCGCAACGATGGCAAGACCGGCGAAGGGCTAATCACCGCACGCGCCGCCCTTGGTGGGTCCCAGAACGTCGGCGCCTTTCGCGCCGCCCAGGAGGGCGGCGTCGACAACGTCATCGCCATGGCAAAGAAGCTCGGCATCACAACCCTCGACCAGCACTTCGACCCAACCTTCCGCGCCCACAGCGACGTCACCTACGGCGCTTCCATCGCAACCGGCGGCGCGAACGTGCGCGCGTTTGATATGGCGTACATGAACTCGGTGATCGCGAACATGGGCGTGATGGTCGGCGTCCCAACGCTCGCCAAGACCGTGCCGCTGAAAGACCTGAAGAGCACCGCCATCGACACCGGCACGGAGTACGATCTTGCCGTTTCGCAGAGGTTCCAGTTCAGCCGCGGCAATATCCGCATCCCCGGTACGCGTGAACTCGACCCGATCGTTGTCCTGCAAGTGAGAGACGTGGATGGCAATGTTGTCTGGACGCAGGGTGAACCGGAGCGCAAGCAGGTGGTCGATGCCGGGTCGGTTTGGTTACTGCACTCCGTCATGTCGGATTGCACAGCGCGCTTCGTCATCTGGGGTTGCGGAGGGAGCAACAACGACAACGCTCTCGATTTCTTCCTTGACGGAACAAAGATTCCCGGCGGAATCAAAACGGGTACACAGCAGGGGCCGAAGAGCGCCGTTGACACGCTCGCGACCTGGATGAACGGCTACTCGCGATACGCCGCAACGTCCGTCTGGGTGGGCAACGCCGATAAGTCCCTGGTGAAGGACGGCCCCTCTGCCAACTACGCAGCCGCCAACACCACCATCCACCTGTTCAAAAATTGGATGGGCGAGTACCACGCCTACCTCCAGCGTCGCCAGGTCTTATCCACGCTCGAAGGCTTCGCGTCCCTGCAGCCGAGAAATGTTGCACAACGCCAGTTCGATTCGCCCACCACTGAACGTGGCGCCGCAGGAGGCTGCGACCAGAAGGTCACCGCCTGGGTTCGAACGGACGTGAAGTACGAGTCTGAGTGCGAAACCCGCGAGATCGACAGCCGCAACGGCTTCCTGGCTAGCGACCAGACTCCCGCCCAATTCAGCGTGACGAGGAAGTTTGTGAAGCTGCCGGGGTTCAAGGCGGATCTCGCCATCGAGCTCGCAAAGGAGCGCAACATCCCCATCGCCCCAACCGAAAAGAGCAACGGCTCGCTCGCGGTCGAACTGAAGAACATCTCTAATGGCAAAACGATCGGCACGGACACGGTGGTCGTCGGTAGCGTCCAGGTGCCCAACGGCAAGGGTTGGAAGCTCGAGATCGGCGCCGGTGCCAACCCTGCGGCGTGGACCACCATCGGCGAAGGCAAAGCGAATGTGGACGGCGTGCTCGGCACGATCTCGATCGTTGGCCTGGCCGATGGGGTCTACACTGTCCGGCTCACGGCCTTGGACGCTCTTGGGCTCTCGACCCAGGTAACAATCAATGTGAAGAAGGGTGCGCCTGGCCCCGGTGGCACACCCAGCGGCACCCCTGGAACGCCGACCAGAGTGCCCATCCCGGGCGCGACTCCCACCCGCACCGCGACCCCATCCGGCGGCTGATCGTCCCGGCCCTAACGGAAGCGAAAGCCTTCCTTGAGGTTCACCGTCACGGCCCACTCGCCCGCTGAAAGCTTCTTTGCACCAGCGGGCTGCACGCGCAGAACGCGCAGCACGCCGCCGTTCAGCCTCACGTCGAATCCCTCGTCGTCGATACGCAGCACCCGGCCAGGCATGCCCGGCTCCTCCGTGCTCGATAGCGAGCAGTCGAACAGCCGAAGCTTCTCCCCTTCGAACGTTGTCCACGCGCCGGGTTGAGGATTGCACCCGCGAATGAGCGCGTGAATGCGCGCCGCCGGTTGATACCAACGGACCTCCGCGTGGACATCCGCGCATGGCGGCTCGTAGGTGGAAAGGGCGTGGTTCTGTTCGATCCGTGGCGCCGTCCCGGCAGCGACCATCGCGACGGCCTCGGCTATGGCGCCCACCCCCATCGCAAAAAGGTGATCGAAATACAGGGAGCCCACCGTGTCTCCGGGCCCGATTGCGACGCGTTTCTGGAGCAGGATGGGACCGGTGTCGACTCCCTTGTCGGTCCAAAAGATGGAAAGCCCCGTTTCGCGATCGCCGTTGATGATCGACCAGTTGATCGCCGATGACCCGCGATGCAACGGCAGGAGGCTCGGGTGGTACTGGATGCTGCCATGCGTTGGTGCGGCAAGCGCCTCATCAGGGATGATCTCGGTCACAAACGCCATGACGCAGAGATCCGCTTTGAGAGTGCGCCATTGCGCGAGGCCAGTCAGGGCGCGGGCGACAGAAAATCGAGCCGTACAT
>JBDTVB010000236.1:0-4275 GCA_040007415.1 Anaerolineaceae bacterium | reverse complement strand
GGAGCGGTCGCTGAGCAATTGGCGCCGGTCCATGCCCAGGCCAGGAGACACCTCGGAATTGTTGAGGAAGCTGCCATTGGCCACGATATGCGTAAGCGCTCGGGCGTTGGGGAAGCCCTTTTCTTCGAGCACGGAGGCAAAGCGGACGGTGCGCCGCTCCCCCGGCTGCATCGGCACATCAAACCGGTAGATGCGGTAATGGAAGTCCGCGAATTCTTTCTCGATTCGCGCGCCCTCGACGTCCAGCTCCGTCATGGCCAGGCGTGAGTCCAGGTTCCAGCGTACGTGCACCCCGGGGAGCGCAGCACCGGTCCGGTTCTCGATCGCGTACTCGCCGCGCGTCACGGCGCGCGCTTCACGCGGAAAGAGATCAACCGTGAGTTTCACGTCGGTGATGCGCGGTTGCGGGACAGTCTCGTAGGCGAGCAGCGCCTTCTCGTAGTCTGCCAGCACGGCTTCCTGCTGCTTGACGGTCAGGTAGCGGTTCAGGACGTTGGTGTTCCAGAAGATGAAGGCCCCGATGCCGATCCATCCGGCAAGGCCCGCCGCGAGAATCACTCCCGGGCGACCCGCAAGGCGCAGTCGCAACCGCCGCAGGCGCGGCGCGAGCCGCATCTCCGCTCCGCGCCGCCACAGGCAGTAGGTGAGCACCGCGAGCACGAGCGCGAAACTGGACCAGTAGGCGAGAAACCACGCCTGCCCGATCCAGAAGCGGCCCAGACCGTTCATGTCGGAAATCGGTACCAGCGGAGGTCCGGCATAGCTGGACAGGTTGGGCTCGAAGCCCGCCGCGGCAAGCGACACCGTCGCGACCAGGTAGACCAGCATGGCCGCCCAGCCGATGAACTTCTGCGGCACCAGGACCTGCACGAACACCGAGAGCACCGCCAGCAGGAGTGAGACGACGACACCGGGGGCCACGAACCAGAGCAGGTAGTTGCCAAGCTCCACTCTCGTGTAGCCGTGCCACAGCTGGAAGCCGACGGCAGTGGCAACCGCCGCCAGGTAGGTGCAGGCGAGCACTCCGGCGATGGCAAGAATCTTGGGCAGCACGAAAGCCCAGTCCGGCGCCGCAGTGGCGCCGACGATCTCGTGCATGCGCCGATCGTGGTCGCGCCAGACGAGTTCGCCCGCGTAGTAGACGGCGATGATGATCGGAATTATCGAGAATGCGCCGACCAGCACCTCCACCAGCGCACGTGTCACCGGGAAATAGTCGACGCCGCGCTGCGTGACGATCAGCAACATGCCGCCGAAGGTGTTGAAAACGCCGACGGCAAGCAGGACGAAGAACGCCGGGCTTTTGAACACGAAGCGCATGTCGAAGCGCGTGAGCGCGAGGAACTGACGCCAGCCGGAGGCGGGAGTCGGCGCGGCAAGCTTGCGCGAATCCACCCGGCGGGTAATCGGCGCTGCCACTGCCTTCGATGCCGCAATCGCCTTCCCCATGGCAGCACCCGCCATGGCGAAGCGAAAGCGCCAGAAGGCCACCGCGAAGAACGCGAATCCCACTGCGACCCAGATGAGCCGGTTGTAGAGCATCAGTCCCGCAAACGGCGGCAGCATCGTGTTGCGGTCGGTCGCGGTCCAGTATCGCGTCCCCCGCTGCAGCGCGGTCACGCCGAACGGGTCGCTGAGGGAAGCGATCGTGTCGTAGGCCGGGTCGCGCAGCAGCACGCGGCTGGTGACGAAGAGCACGAGGAAGGCGATCAGCCCCACGTAGGTCCACATCATCGAGCGCGTGAGTGTTGCCAGCGCAAAGAGGCCGGCCGCCATCACGAAGAGTGTGGGCAGCCCGATCACGAACAGCGCATACAGGTAGTGGCTGGCGATGAAGGGACCGACCTTCTCCTGGTCGAGCCACGGCATCCAGGAGCCCACCAGCATGCCCAGCGGCACCGAGGCGAGCACGAGGAAGGCGACGAGACCCGCGCCCGCGAAGCGGCCGACGAGATAGTCGGCCTTGGTGATGCGCGTGGACTGCACCAGCGGCGCGACACCGGTCTCGTCGTCGCGCACGATCACGTTCGACACGAAGGCGGCGACGATGAACATTCCGAAAACACCCATGATCGCCATCGTCTGGGCGATGGCGTAGGGCGAGTTCACGTTGACGTTTCCGGCGGCGCCGATCTGGATCCCGTCCGTGGTGACGGCACCGTACGTCAACAGGAAGAAGAGCGCGAAGCCGATGGCGAAGAGCGGCGCGCGCAGCTGGTAGCGGACTTCGAATGCCGCAATGCGGGAGAGCATGTGCGCGTTCCTCAGGCGGTGACGCCGGCGGCGCGGCGATGCCTGGCGAGGGTGGCGAAGTAGACGTCCTCGAGGCTCGCCTCCACCGGCTCGAAGTCCCCCGCAGGCGCCTCGTCGGCGGTCACGTGGATCTCGGTGCGGCCAGCGCGAAGGCGGGTGGAAATCACCTCCAGCTGACGGTTGGCTTCCTCGAGCTTCGACTTGTCGATGATGCTGCGCCAGACGCGGCCGCGGATCTGCTCGAGAAGCGCCTGCGGCTCCCCCGCCTGCACGATGCGGCCGTCCACGATGATGGCCATCTGCGAGCACAGGTCCGTCACGTCGTCCACGATGTGGGTGGACAGGATCACCACCACGTTCTCGCCGATTTCGGAGAGCAGGTTGTTGAAGCGGTTCCTCTCCTCGGGATCCAGCCCCGCGGTGGGCTCGTCCACGATGACCAGGCTCGGGTTGCCGATGAGCGCCTGCGCGATGCCGAAACGCTGGCGCATGCCGCCGGAGAATCCCGCCACCGCCTTCTTGCGCACGTCCCACAGGTTCACCTGCTGCAGGAGCGATTCGACGGTCTCCCGGCGCTCGCCCTTTCCCGATACGCCCTTCAGCACTGCCAGGTGGTCGAGCAACTCCAAGGCCGAAACGCGCGGATAGACGCCGAAGTCCTGCGGCAGGTAGCCGAGTGTCGCCCGCAGTTTCTCCGGCTCTCGCAGCACGTCGATGTCGCCGAAGCGGATCGTGCCCTGCGTGGGCGTCTGCAGCGTGGCGATGCAGCGCATCAGTGTCGACTTGCCCGCCCCGTTTGGTCCCAGCAGGCCGAACATGCCGTTGGCGATGGTGAGCGTGGCATCCTCAAGCGCGCGCGTGCCATTCGGATAGACGTGGGTGACACCCTGGAGCGTGAGCATGGGAGGCCTTTCGTGAAATTCGGGCGGCGATGGTGGCGGGGCAGCCCACCGGTGCCGGCAGTGTCGGGGATCAGGGTGGCCGGCGCAACGGCCAAGCACCGAAGTGGCGATTTCGGGGGACGAATTGCAGAACGGGCTCCGGGACGGCCGCGATGCGGTCCCTCGATCGCGGTGTCAGCCCGAGAAGACGGTGGAGGCGAGCCCCACAATGCCCAGGCCCAGCGCGGCAAGCGAATCGCCCGCGATGAGACCACCTCCCACGAGGGAGGTCGTGCTCATGTCCTCCGGCATCACGGGCTCACCCGGCACCGGCTTCTTCTTCGGCAGCGAGTCGACGAAGCTCGACAGGATTCCGCCCGCGCCGAACCACATCGACGTGTGCAGATTCACGAATCCGCCGAACGACGAGGCGTAGGGCGAGGGCATCACGATCGCGTCGAACACGAAGTCGGTGGCGAACCCGACCTTGCCGCTGGCGACGAAGCGCTTCCAGCCGGCATTCGCCTTGACGAGCTTGCGCACGAGCTGCATCGCGAAGCCGATCGCCACGCCGATCCAGATCGCGGTGCGCTGGTAGGGCTTGTCGTCGGTGAGGCTGCGCAGGACGCCCACGAATTTGTAGGTCATCGCCGCACTCCATTCGGAAGGCTGCTCGCCCGCCTTCATCACCGTCTGGTCCAGAAGCAGCACGGGGTAGGCGGACATGAAGATCTTCGCGAACACGACCGCCATGATCGCGCCCATGAGCACGCCGACCACCTGGTAGCGGAACTGCAGCACGCGATTGGTGCCCAGGCGCCAGCCGGTGGAGCGGTCCTGCTGCATGTCGCAGGCAAGGCTCGTGGAGATGAGAAGGATCATCCCCGCCATCAGGCCCACCACCGGATCCTTGAGTCCGAGCGCCGCCATCAGCACCACACTCACCACGAAGGCCGAGGAGATCGGGTTGGAGTCGCTGATGCCCACCGAGATGCCGTTCACCATCGCGAAGACGAATACCAGCGCGACGGCGAAAATCAGGAAGCCCACGGGCTGGCCGAGCACGAAGTGCCCGGTGACGACGATGCCCGCGCCCCAGAAGGCGACCCAGAGCAGCAGGCGCGAGGTGTTGACGCGTTTC
>JBDTVB010000235.1:0-4278 GCA_040007415.1 Anaerolineaceae bacterium | reverse complement strand
GTCGCGGCTGGAGCGACGACCGCATGGAGCGCGTCTGCAACGGCAACTTCCTGCGCGTGGCGGCCGCTGCGTGGCGCGGATAGACCCAGGGGCGAGAGACGCTTGCCGCGTGCTGCGGACGGCGGTCAGGGCCCGCTGAGCGGTTTCGCGATTGCGTAGGCGACCGGCCGGAGGGTGCCGCTGATGCCGAGGTAGGCAGCGCGTGAGAAGGGCACTTCGAAGGTGCCGCTCTTACCCGCCCCGAGCGTGCGGTCGCCGGGGTCACGGAAGAGGACGGAAACCGTCGAAGTGGTGGCGACCAGGCGTACGTTGCCAGCGTCATCGTAGAAGCCGAGCACTACCGTGATCTCGTCTACCGGCTGTGCGCTGGTGTTTGTCAGGCTGCCGGTCATGACGAGGACGGTGGGAGAGTCCGAGATGGTGGTCTTGCCAGTTTGCGGATCGGTGACCGTCACCTGTAGCGGGCTCAGCCCGGAGAGTGTTACCTCAAGGCCTGTCGCGGCGGCGCCTGCGACCGGGGAGTAGCTGACGATCGCCGTGACCACCGGGGTGTTGGCGTCCGTGATGCCGGGCAGCGCGACCATGAAGAGGGCGACGCCGCCGGGCGCTACCTGGTTGGCGAGGGCGGTGGTCGTGCGGGTCGTCGAGTTGGCTTTGGCTGAGACGACCACGTTGCTGACGGCCTGGACGGTACCGTTGCGCACTTCGCCCGAGACAATGAGGCTGCCGTCCACTGCCTGGCTGACGTGCTGCGTGACCACGGCGCCAGCGGGGGGCGGCGGTGGTGAGTCCGCGGCCACGCCCGGCACGAAGAGGCGGTAGGTCAGCGCTGGTCCATCGGCGGCAGCAACTGTCGCGGCCGAGCCCGCAACCACCAGCCAGCCAGCGGCCGCTGCCACGACTGCGAGGGTCGCACGGCGAAGCCACGAAGATCGGCAGGGGCGAGTCAGTTGGAGCACACCGCTATTCCACTGCATCCGCGGCTAGCGATCATGTGACGCCTTTACCGTTCGGCGCGGGCACTGAGCGGCGCTGCTACTTCTTGGTCTTGGGCTTGCCGGGCTTCACACGGACGGTTTCGTCATCGCCCTTTCGCCGCGCTTTGTCGACTGCCCTCTGCACCTCGGCCGTGATTGGCGCGCCGAAGCCGGCGTACATGTCGAGCACTTCGTCATCGAAGGTACGCCCATAGACGAGTCCCATGAAGACTTCGGCCACGAACTCGCGGGGGGCCTGGTTGGCGTAGGCGCTCACCCTGGCGGAGATTTGGTCGCCTTCGGCCGTAAAACCGGTGCCGTGGAGCGAATAGAAGTCACTCGCGGACGTTGCGTAGTGCATCATGTGCCCGAGTTCGTGGACAACCGAACCGGCGCCCGAGGGGTCTAGTTCGGTAGACAGATTCTTGTAGTAATCGCCGATCGTGCTGTCGATCGGGTTGCCCACCACCGAGGATGAGAGGTGAACGAAGTTTGGCGGATTGAAGACCGCGCGCGGCGTGGTACCGGAATCACAGAGCGTCTGCGCATCGATATCGCGGCCGAACTTGGGGAGATGGACGAGCATGGTGCCGGGGAGGTTGAAGCCAACCTTCTGGATCTTCTCGATCGCAGTGAAGAACATCTGCAGCCGGGGCTTGAAGTTCACATCACGGTTGCTGTGGTTGACGAGCAGCTTGATCCCCTTGTGGGTGATTTCGCTGAGCACGGTCGCCTCGGTGATCGTGCCCTTTGGCGGGTTGATCAGGTTGGCGAGTTCTGGGAGGTCCGTTTTCCCGGTGACTTTGTTGTACTGCAGGCGTTCCTTCACCGCCTTCTTGAGGATTGCCAGTTCGCCGGGGTTTGTGGGAGCGTTCTTGAACCCACGCTTGGCGGCGGCGTCGATGTAGCCCTGGGCTTCATCCGCCTGTTTCTTGTCCATGATCGAGATCGACTCGTCGCTCAGGCTTCCATCGGGGTTGCGTGGGAGGCTGAGCGCCTTGCTCACACCGTCGAGTGCGACGCCCGTAAAGTCTGCGGGGTCGCCCTTCCGTTTCGCATACCGGGACTGACCAGGGACGAGCTGCTCGTAGGCGGCGAGCGTACCGGGGGCCGGGCGGCGTTGGACCAAACCGGGGCCGCGTGCGCCGAGAGAACGCAGTATCTCCGCCCGGCGGCCCGGCTCACGCTGGAGGAGGCGCTGGACGGCCTGGTTGCCGATCGATCGCTGGAGCGTGAGAAGGTCGGCGTTCCGGCCAATGGGCGGAGTGCCGCTCGCCTGGCGGCTGGCGCGCGATGCAGCGGGGGGTCGTTGGGAGTCGTCCGCGAGCATCCTCCGGGCGAAGCGCCTTCGCGTCATTCCACGCCTCCGTCCTTATTAGTTGCGACTGTACATTCCCGCTCGCCCGTGCAGCAACAAGCCGGCGGAAGTCCCCTACCCCAGCACCTGGCGGACCATGCCCCCGGCCACCGTCTGGTGGGTGCCGGGGTCGATCAGGATGAAGCTGCCGGTGTCGCGGCTGGTGGCGTAGGGGTCGGCGAAGATCGGCTCGAGCGTCTTGATCGTGACCCGCCCGATCTCGTTCAGGGCGAAACATTCAGGGCCTGGCTGGCGTTCGTAGTTCTCAACGTCCAGGCGGTCATCCAGCGATTCGACCAGGCATTTCACGCGGCGGGTGGTGTGCTTGATCCAGAACTGCTGGCGTGGGCGCAGGGGCTGGCCGTCGCTCATCCAGCAGAGGTCGGCGGTGAAGCGTGTGGCCGGGGGAGCGGCGTTCTCGGCAGCGACGATCATGTGGCCGCGGCTGACGTCGATGTCATCGGCCAGCCGGATCGCAATGGCGCTGCCGCTCCGGGCGCTGGGCAGCGATTCCTGGTAGCGGTCGATCGCCGTGACGCGCGTGCTGACGCCGATCGGGAGGACCGTCACGCGGTCACCCACCCGGACTTCGCCCGCCGCCACCGTCCCGGCGTAGGCGCGGTAGTCCGGGTACTCCGCGCTCTGCGGGCGAATGACGTACTGCACCGGGAAGCGCAGGGCGGCGTGGCGCGCGGGGTCCGGAACCTCGACGTTTTCGAGGAATTCGAGCAGCGTCTCCCCGCGGTACCAGGGCATGTTCGCCGAACGGTCGACGACGTTGTCGCCTGGCGCCGCTGCCACGGGGATGACGGTTACCCGGGGGATATCGAAGTGCGCCGTGACCGCGCGGAAGTCCGCTTCGATCTCCTCTAGACGTTCGTGCGACCAATCGACGAGGTCCATCTTGTTCACGCAGAGGACGAAGTGCTGAATGCCGAGCAGCGAGCAGATCGCGCTGTGGCGGCGGGTCTGGGAGATGACGCCTTTGCGCGCGTCCACCAGGATGAGGGCGATGTCAGCGGTGGAGGCGCCGGTGACCATGTTGCGCGTGTACTGCACGTGGCCGGGTGAATCGGCGATGATGAACTTGCGGCGCGGGGTGGCGAAGTAGCGGTAGGCGACGTCGATCGTGATCCCCTGCTCGCGTTCGGCGCGCAGGCCGTCCGTGAGCAGCGCGAGGTTCACCATCTCGTGGCCCTGCGCTTCGCTCGCGCGCTGGAGGCTGGCGAGCGTGTCTTCGAAGACCTGTTTGGTGTCGTAGAGGAGGCGTCCGATGAGCGTGCTCTTGCCGTCATCCACGGAGCCGGCGGTAGCGATCCGCAACAGGTCCACTAGAAGTAGCCCTCGCGCTTGCGGTCTTCCATGGCCGCCTCGCTGAACTTGTCATCCGCCCGGCTGGCGCCCCGCTCGGTGATCCGCGCGGCGGCAACTTCGGCGATGACGGACGCAATATCCGTGGCTTCCGAACGGACCGCCGCTGTGCAGGTGATGTCGCCGACGGTGCGGTAGCGGACGCGCGCGGTGAACGTCTTTTCGGTGGGCAGCATCTGGAGGAAGGGGCTGGCCGCCATCAACATGCCGTCGCGCTCGAACACTTCGCGTTCGTGGCTGAAGTAGATTGAGGGCACTTCCAGTTTCTCGCGTTCGATGTAGCGCCAGATATCGAGCTCGGTCCAGTTGGAGAGCGGGAAGACGCGCATGTGCTCGCCGCGCATGTGCATGGCGTTGAAGAGGTGCCAGAGTTCGGGCCGCTGGTTGCGCGGGTCCCACTGCCCGAAGTCGTCCCGGAAGGAGAAGACGCGCTCCTTGGCGCGGGCCTTCTCTTCATCGCGCCGGGCGCCGCCCAGCGCGGCACTTACCTGGTGTTCGGCGATCGCTGCCAGCAGGACATGCGTTTGCAGGCGGTTGCGGGAGGCGCGAATGCCGCGCTCTTCTACGATTTCG
>JBDTVB010000234.1:0-4282 GCA_040007415.1 Anaerolineaceae bacterium | reverse complement strand
CTGGTTTCGAATAGCGAGCCGCGCAGACGACTCCATGGTACCTGGCGGCCCCAGCCACGCCGTGTCCTGAGCCGCGGCGACTTGGCGGGCGCCGCGGGCGGTCGGTATGCTCCGCGATGCAGTGGAGGAAACGCCGTGACTTTCGAACAGATTCTCGTTGAACAGCGTGGGCAGGTGGCCGTGATCACGCTCAATCGCCCCGAAAAGCTCAACGCATGGACGCCGCAGATGATGACCGAGATGCGCCAGGCGATGCAGGTTGCAGCCGACGACCGCCAAACGGGCGCGATTGTGGTCACCGGCGCTGGCCGCGCCTTCTGCGCCGGAGCGGATATCGACGCCGTCTTTCGCACGAACAGCGACAGCCGCACAAGCGGCACCGCCGCGGAACCTGCGCCAGTTTCGGAAGGCCTTAATTGGGTGAGTTTCGTCCGGAGCCTGCCAAAGCCGACGATCGCAGCGGTGAATGGCGTGGCGGTCGGGATCGGCGTTACCCAGGTGCTGCCAATGGACTTTCGCCTGGCGGCCGAGGAGGCGCGCTTCGGCATGTTCTTTGTGAAGATGGGGCTGGTGCCGGAGCTGGCGAGTTCCGCGCTCCTGCCGCAGATGGTTGGCCAGGCTCGCGCGCTCGATTGGTGCCTTACTGGCAGGATGATCGGTGCGATCGAGGCACGAGACGCTGGCATGGTCTCGGAAGTTGTGCCCGGCGCCGCCCTGCTCGACCGTGCGGTCGCGCTCGGTGAGCAACTCGCCGGCCAGTCAGCAATTGCGATGACAAAGATCCGCCAACTGGTCCTCGAAAACACCAACGAGACGGACCTGGACGAGGCGATGCGCCGTGAGGGCCGAGCCCTGAACGCGACTTACGCCTCGTGGGAGCACCGCGAGGCGATCGACGCCTTCCTCGGGAAACGGCCCGCAGATTTCGGCAAATCCGAGCCAACACCCGCGAGCTAGTTGCGGGCCGGGGCCGGCATGTTCACTGAGCAGATGGCCATCCAACCGGCCATCTGCTCGTCACCAAATCACGCCGTCGAGGTAGTGGTGTCGCGGAATCCTCCGCCGAACGTAAAGATCGCCAAAGCTGTGGCGGCCAGGATCGCGCAGCTTGAACCAACGGCGAAGGGCGCGCCCTCCGACACGTGGTCCCAGAGGATGCCGGCTGTCACGCTCGCGAAAAGTGCGGCGAGTCCCGTTGCGCCCTGGAACAGTCCCATCGCGCTCGACCTCAGCGGGCCGGGTGCAAGGTCGGCCACGAGCGCCTTGGACACGCCATCTGTCAACGCGATGTACGCTCCGTAGGCCACGAAGAGGGGCCACACCGCCGTCTTGGAGCCAGCCGTTGCGAACCCCGCGTAGACGCCCGCAAAGACGCCCCAGCCGGCCACCACCAGCCAGGCGCGCGGTATCCGGTCGGAAATCACGCCGGCCGGGAGCGAAAGCCCGGCGTACACAAGGTTGTAAGCCACGTACGCCAACACCACGAGCGTTGTCGTCAACCCAAGGTCTTTCGAGCGCAAGATGAGGAATGCGTCCGAGGAATTTCCGAGCATGAACAGCATGGTTATCGCGAGCAGGACATAGAACCGCGGGGGCAGCTCCCGGAACTGCCGTTGCGCCCCGTCTTCGGCGGGTCTGGGCCTCTGTTCAGGGAGCCAACGCAGCACGAGTACCGAGATGATGCCGGGAACAAGGGCGATCGCGATGACCAGGCGTAGACGATCGTCCAGCAGGGCGACGAGCGCGAGTCCCACCAGTGGCCCTACCACCGCTCCGAGCGTGTCCATCGTCCGGTGCAATCCAAATACACGGCCCCGGTAGCGCGCCTCGGAAAGGTCCACAAGCATGGCATCGCGCGGAGCGGTCCGAATTCCCTTGCCGAACCGGTCAACGGACCTGCCGATGAGCGCGACGGGCCAGACGGGTGCGACAGCGAGGATCGCCTTCCCGATCGTCCCGAGCGAGTATCCCCCAACGACGAACGGCTTGCGTCTACCCGCTACGTCAGACCATCGGCCGGCGAACATTTTCGTCAGGTTTGCAGTTCCTTCGGCGAAACCTTCCACAACGCCAACGGCGAGGACGGGTGCCCCGAGCGTTCCCGTGATGAAGAGGGGAATGATGGGATAGACCATCTCCCCGGAAAAGTCGGCGAAGAAGGAAACGAGGCTCAAGACCCAGACCGGCCGGGTGATGCCCGCGAATCTGCCGCGTGGGCTCCCCTCGGCTATTGCCGCTGCTTCCTCGGCCATCCTGGAAGCTCCTTCACGTCCACCCGACGTAACGAGATGGATCCGGCCGCTGCAATGCCCGCGGCTGGCGATGCCATGGTACATCGCTCACATCGAGGGCACTGAATGGCTGCCGGCCACTTCTTCTCGGAGGAGGCACCAGAAGAACCCAACACCTTCCTCGCCCAGTTCCTCAGCGGCGAATCCGACCGCGCGAGTCTGTGAAGACGGCCGAACGGGCACCCGGATCGCCGCTGGCCGACCCTGCCATCGACCGCCATGAGGACGGATACTTAACTCCGAACTAAGCACGCGGCTGGCTGGTTAACGGCCAGGGGTAGCTGCCATCAGGCGCGAGGAACGGGGAAACGGAACCGATGCAATTCGTCACTGCCGCTGAAGCACTTGCCCACGTACGGTCTGGGGACCGGGTCTACCTCCAGGGTGGGGCAGCAACCCCCGCTCGACTGGTGGAGGCGCTGGTAGCGCGCGCTGCAGAGCTGCGCGGTGTGGAGATCGTGCATCTGCACACAGAATCCGCGGCACCGTACGCCGCACCGGAGATGGCGGCGTCGTTCCGCCACAACGCCCTGTTTATTGGCCCGAACGTGCGGGAGGCAGTGGCGCAAGGCCGAGCCGACTACACGCCAGTCTTCCTCTCGGAGATTCCGGAACTGTTCACGCCTCGCGGGGCGCTCCCGCTGGATGTCGCCCTGGTCCAGGTCGCCCCGGCAAGCCCCGATGGCACGTTTTCGCTGGGGGTGTCTGTGGACTGCGCCATTGCGGCCGTGCGGGAGTCGCGGCTCGTAATCGCACAGATAAACGCAAGGATGCCGCGGACGCTTGGCGCGCGAATCCGTCGAGATCAGATAGACCTCGCCGTTGAGGTCGCAGACGAACTTCCGGAAGTTCAAGCTGCACCCTCGACACCAGAGTCCGAGGCGATCGGAAGGCACGTGGCCAGCCTCATCGAGGACGGGGCAACCCTACAGATGGGGATCGGCGCGATTCCATCAGCCGTGCTCTCGCAACTTGGCGGCCACGCCCACCTCGGCGTCCACACTGAAATGTTCACCGATGCCCTGCTCCCGCTGATTCAGTCCGGCGTAGTCGATGGGTCGCGAAAGACAGTGGACCCCGGCGTGGCGGTCTCCGCCTTCGTCCTCGGCAGCCGCCGGTTGTACGAGTTCGTCGATTCCAATCCCGCGGTTGAACTACGCCCTGTGAGCTACACCAACAACGTCGACGTGATCGCTTCGCAACGGGCCATGGTGGCCATCAACTCTGCATTGAGCGTCGACCTGACTGGCCAGGTTGCGGCCGATTCCATCGGCCCACGCTTCTACAGCGGGATCGGCGGCCAGGTCGATTTCATTCGCGGCGCCGCACGATCCGTTGGCGGCGTTCCGATTATCGCCCTGCCGTCGACCGCCGGTCGCGGCGGTATCAGCCGCATCTGTGCTGAACTCCCTCCGGGCTCGGGAGTGGTCACCACGCGTGGGGACGTGCATTGGGTGGTAACCGAGTTCGGCGCGCGAAACCTGCACGGACGGTCAATCCGAGAGCGTGTGAGCATGCTTCTTGAGTTGGCGCACCCCAATCATCGCGACCAACTAGCTCGCGAGGCGTTCGCGCTCGGCTACCTCGGCAGGCCCGGTGGAGCACGATCCTGACTGCCGCCGCTCGCGATTGCAGCCCACCGTGAACCTCGTCACGCAACATTCACCAAGATGGGGCTTGACAACCCGGGCAAAATGAACGATTGTTCATTCAGTGAATGAACAGATATTCACTCAGGAGGAACCACCCATGTACGAAGAACTGGCCCGAGCCCGAGCGAACGAACTCCGCGTCGCAGAACACACCATCAGCCACCGCATGCGGTGGGCCGAAGTCAGCACCATCGAGCGCCTTGAAAAGGCTCTCCGCGTTGCCCGCGGTCGCTTCTACTCCGTCGCCGGGCCCATCCTAAAGACCAACTAGGTCACCGCGCTCGTGCTGCCACATCCCCACCCCCTGCGGGTGTCTGCAGCCGCGAGCGGGTGTATAAG
>JBDTVB010000233.1:0-4291 GCA_040007415.1 Anaerolineaceae bacterium | reverse complement strand
AGGACGCCAAGCAGGCGGGACTCTCCGGCTTCTACATGGACGGCACCGGCAAGGATGAGGACGGCACCGCCATAGTCTTCCGCATGGCCTGGCTGGCGCTGCACGACGGCAACATCGGCGAGATCTGGTTTGCGGCGCCGGCGGACGACAAGGCCGGCGTCGCAGCGGCGGCGAAGGCCCTCAACTCGTTCCGCGCGCCGTAGAACCGCAAGCAGCGCTCCCCCAGTTCGCGAACGCGACGCAACGTCGCGATCGAATCGGGGGAGCAGCAGTTCAGGCGATATCGAAGCGATCCAGGTTCATCACCTTGTTCCAGGCCGCGACGAAGTCGCGCACGAACTTCTCCTGCGCATCGTCCTGCGCATAGATCTCGGCCAGGGCGCGCAGCTGCGAATTCGAGCCGAAGACCAGATCGACGCGGGTACCAGTCCACTTGAGGTCGCCGGTCTTGCGGTCGCGTCCTTCGAACGTCTCCCCGGCCTCCGACGTCGGCTTCCAAACGGTGCCCATGTCGAGAAGATGGACGAAGAAGTCGTTGGTGAGCGTTCCGACCCGGGCCGTGAACACGCCGTGCTTCGCTCCGCCCTCGTTGGCTCCCAGCACGCGCAGGCCGCCGACGAGCACCGTCATCTCCGGCGCGCTCAGGGTCAGGAGCTGCGCCTTGTCCACCAGCATCTCCTCGGCCGCCACGGTGAAGGCCTTCTTCCGGTAGTTGCGGAAACCGTCGGCCTCGGGCTCCAGCACCGCGAACGACGCCGCATCGGTCTGCTCCTCTGCGGCGTCGGTGCGGCCCGGAGTGAAGGGCACCGCGACCGCGTGCCCGGCAGCCTTCGCCGCCGCGACAATCGCAGCACAACCGCCGAGCACGATGAGGTCCGCCAGGGAGACCCGCTTGCCGTCCTCCTGGGCCGCGTTGAAAGTCTTCTGGATGTTCTCCAGTGCGCCCAGAACCTTCGCCAGCTGCGCCGGTTGGTTGACCTCCCAGTCCTTCTGCGGCGCCAGGCGAATCCGCGCGCCGTTCGCACCGCCGCGCATGTCCGAGCCGCGGAAGGTCGACGCCGAAGCCCAGGCGGTCGTGACCAGTTCCGCCACCGACAGGCCCGAGGCCAGAACCCGGGCCTTGAGCTCGGCGATGTCGGCGTCGTCGATCAGAGGGTGATCGACGGCAGGCACCGGATCCTGCCAAATCAGATCTTCGGACGGCACTTCGGGGCCGAGGTAGCGGGCCTTGGGCCCCATGTCGCGGTGGGTCAGCTTGAACCAGGCGCGGGCGAACGCATCGGCGAGCGCCGCTGGATCCTTGTGGAAGCGGCGCGAGATCGGCTCATAAATCGGGTCGAAGCGCAGCGACAGATCGGCGGTGGTCATCATCGGCCGATGCTTCTTCGAAGGGTCGTGGGCGTCGGGAATCATGTGCTCTGCCTTGACGTCCTTGGCAAGCCACTGCCACGCGCCGGCCGGGCTCTTGACCAGCTCCCACTCGTAGCCGAACAGCATGTCGAAGTAGCCGTTGTCCCACTTCGTCGGGTTGGGCTTCCAGGCGCCTTCGATACCGCTGGTGGTGCAGTCGACCCCCAAGCCGCTGCCGAACCGGTTGATCCAGCCCAGACCCTGCGCTGCGAGGGGAGCAGCTTCGGGGGCTGGCCCGACCAGCGCCGGGTCGCCCGCGCCGTGCGCCTTGCCGAAGGTGTGGCCGCCGGCGACGAGCGCCACGGTCTCCTCGTCGTTCATCGCCATGCGGGCGAAGGTCTCGCGCACGTCGCGGCCCGAGGCCACCGGGTCGGGGTTGCCGTTGGGGCCCTCGGGGTTCACATAGATCAGGCCCATCTGCACGGCGGCCAGCGGATTCTCGAGCTGGCGCTCGCCGCTGTAGCGCTGGTCGCCCAGCCAGGTCGCCTCCTTGCCCCAGTAGATGTCCTCCTCGGGCTGCCAGATATCGGCCCGCCCGCCGCCGAAACCGAAAGTCCTGAAGCCCATTGACTCCAGCGCGCAGTTGCCGGCAAGGATCATGAGATCCGCCCAGGAGAGCCGGTTGCCGTACTTCTGCTTGATCGGCCACAGAAGGCGGCGCGCCTTGTCCAGGTTGCCGTTGTCGGGCCAGCTGTTGATCGGAGCGAAGCGCTGATTGCCGGTGCCACCGCCGCCGCGACCGTCGGCAGTGCGGTAGGTGCCGGCGCTGTGCCAGGCCATGCGGATGAACAGGCCGCCGTAGTGCCCCCAGTCGGCCGGCCACCATGCCTGCGAGTCGGTCATCAGCGCGTAGAGGTCCCGCTTTACGGCGGCCAGGTCGAGCTTCTGGAACTCGACGGCGTAGTCGAAATCCGGGCCCAGCGGGTTCCCCGCCGGCGCGTGCTGGTGAAGGATGCCGAGGTTCAGCTGATTGGGCCACCAGTCGCGGTTCGACGCGCCCCTGCCGGCCGTTGTTCCAGCGGAGGTGCCTGTGATCGGGCACTTGCCGTTGTCGCTCATCTTGTGGCTCCTTTGTGTTTTCGCTCGTCGGGACTTGACAGCTCGCAAGCGGCGCGGCACCTTGCCGAACCGGCCGTGCCGGAGGCGACTGCGGAACGCATCCGCCCGAGGGATCCGTGAAACAGCAGGCTGGGCATGGAAATTCATGCCCTCCCTCAGTTTCCCACCGCGAGGCTCGAAGAGCAACTGCTGCCGGAGCCGGCGGAGGCCCGCCGGCCACAGGGTGCGGTCACCTTTCACAAACGTCAGGTTGGCTCCCGGGTGCGAGAGCACTGCCCATTTCCGCACCGAGCTCACACGCGCGGCGGTGTCCAGCTAGTGTCGTACTATCCTGGATGCGCGACACGCTTTGCCGGCGAGATCGCCAGGGTCTTTGCATCCTTCAAGGATCCGCGCAACCTCGAGGCCCGCAAGGCGCCGCGGCCAGGATTCTGCATCGTGTCTGCCAGCGACGAGACCGTTCGGCGAGGGACCCGCATCCTCTACCGGCTGCGCATTGCCGGGATCCAAAAGTCATGGGAATCGCGTATCACTGAATGCCAGGACGGATTGTACGTCGCCGACGAGCAGATCATCGGCCCCTGCAGGCGCTGGTATCACCGCCCCACTTTTCGCACCGTGCCTGCTGGTTTCGACTACCGCACCAGGATCATCACTGACCGGTTCGGCGCCACCGCGCCTGCCGCGATCTCGTTCGACGAACCCATGGAGATCTCCCAATGAACATCACCACCCTGTTCAAAGCCTTCGCCGTCACCGGCGTCACGATGTTCGCGCTGGACATGGTCTGGCTCGGCGTCGTGGCGAAGGACCTCTACGCGCGTCAAATGGCCACACTGCTGCGCCCGGACGTGAAGTGGGTGCCCGCCCTGATCTTCTACGTGCTTTACGTCGCGGCAGTCGTCGTCTTCGTGGTCCTACCGGCAGCCGAACGCAACTCACTCGCGCGCGCACTGGGCTTTGGCGCGTTCTTCGGGCTTGCTGCGTACGCGACGTATGACCTGACGAGCTACGCACTCATTCGCGACTTCCCGCTGCCCATCGTGATCGTCGACCTCGCGTGGGGCATGGCCCTCACGACCGTGGCTTCCGCCGCCGGCTACTGGGCCGCCACTCGATAGGCATCGGCATCGGTGGCCAGGGCCGCCGGTCGACGAGGCGGGAGTTGACTCCTGAGGCGCGCCCTCTGGGTGCTGCGCGAAGCTTTCCGCAATGAGAAACGCCGCCCGCTGCAAGCGATTCTTGGCCTGGAACGAGATCGACGCCGATTCATCGCTTCGCCTGCCGAGCTCGATATCAGACCACGGTCCGCTCGATATGCGCAGGACCGACATCACCTGGAACGTCCCATTGAACGAACGTAGCGCGCTGTGGCGACAGCCACAAAAAGACTTGGGACGACCAAAACAAGAACGGAAACGGGGAGAAATACGGTAGGTGCAAACGGTCGAAAGCGGTAGATAAGGTATCCCGCGAATGCACCACATATGGACGCAACGATGAGGCCTCGTCCAAAGTGGGCATTTGCCTCGAACCAGATCTCCTCATCGGCCATCGTGGCACGGGTGCGATAGCCATAGACCACATTGCGGGGGACCTTCCGAAGCGCCAGCGGGATGGCAACGAGGATCAACAATGCCGCGCAAGCAAGGATTGTCGCAAAGCCTTTGTCGAAAATGCTCATGGATGAGCGGCCTCAATCTGACGCAAAAGCGGCCTGACGGATCATGAGCTCAGCGGCGCGCGGAGCGCGTCCGCTGGAGCGACTTGAAGCTCATGCAGGCCTCCTTTGGGGCTACCCACGCGGTAGCTTTAAGGATGT
>JBDTVB010000232.1:0-4331 GCA_040007415.1 Anaerolineaceae bacterium | reverse complement strand
ACGCTGCCGCATCGAGGTGATGGAACACGGCGGCGAGAGGCGCTACCTCGTTCACAACTGGCGACGAACCCCGGGCGGGGCGACAAAGAGGATTCTTCTCTGAACGCGCACTTACGGCACCTCGCTGTACGATTCGTTGTCATGCGGACTGTCTTCGTTGCTGCCCTAGTCTTTTTCCCGGTCTCTCTCGCGGTGGCCTGTGGTGGGGATGATGCTCCCACGGTCACGCCCAACGCGGTTTCTGATGAGGCCTACCTGAAAGCGATCTGTTCAGGTAGCGCGGCTTTCTCCGATGCGCTCCTCACCAAGACGAAGGCGGAAGAGATCGGGCAAGTGATCAAGGCCTTCAGCGCCAGCATGAAGGCGCTCACCCCGCCGGATGACCTGAAGGACTACAACACGCAGTTCACGAAGTACCTCGATGACGCGGTCGCCGACCCGACGTCGCTCGTCACTCGAACCCCGCCGCTTCCCAAGCAGGAGATCCGCGATCGCCTGTCCGCGAAAGAGTCGAGCGTTCCGGAATGCAAGGATGGGACTTTTTTCAGTCGGCCGAGCACCGGGAAGTAACCTCACGTCCTGCGCTGCCGCTACGAATTGCGGCGGTATACTGGCGTCACTCGAACCCGCCTGGATCAAGGAGTCTCCGCCATGCCAACCCCTTATGCCTTCTTTCAAGGCAAGATTGTCCCGCTGAGTGAAGCGAAGATCGGCGTCATGACCCACGCCTTCAACTACGGAACAGCAGTCTTCGAAGGGATCCGTGGAAACTGGAACGAAGATGCTCAGGCCACTTACCTCTTTCGTCCGCGCGAGCACTTCGAACGGCTGGGGCAGAGTTCAAAAATCCTCGGTTTGAAGACGAGTCAGACCATCGACCGGCTCTGCGAGATTGCCGTAGAACTCGTTGAGCGCAGCGGGTTCACCGAAGATGTCTACCTTCGTCCGATGGTCTACCTCAGCAGCGAACAGCTTGGTGTGCGCCTCCACAATCTCGAAAGCGACACGCTGATGTTTCTCACGCCGTTCCCGGCCTACCTTCCGGAAACGGCCCGCTGCCACACCAGCACGTGGAGACGTGTAGATGACACCGGCATTCCGCCTCGCGCCAAGGTCACCGGCATCTACGTGAACAGCGCGCTGGCAAAGACGGAAGCAGTCCTCAACGGCTTCGATGAGGCGATCATGCTCAACGCGAACGGCCACGTTTCCGAAGGCAGTGGCGAAAACATCTTCATGGTGCGCAAGGGCAAACTCATCATGCCCGGGCCAGCAGACAACGTGCTGGAAGGCATAACCGCCGCAAGCGTCGTGGAACTCGCCCGCAACGAACTGGGGATTGAAACAGTCGAACGTGAAATTGACCGCAGCGAGCTTTACATCGCAGACGAGATCTTCATGACAGGGACCGCTGCGCACCTCACACCGATCGTTGAAGTGGATCGTCGCATCGTGGGGAACGGTTCTCCAGGCCCCATCACCAGCCAGCTCAGCAGCCTGTTCTTCGATTGCATCCGTGGGAAGAACGAGAAGTACAGCAAGTGGTCAACGCCGGCTCGCGCCCGCGTCGCCAGCTAGGGTTGGTCGCCTTTCGGCCGCCGCGCGCGCTTGGCGTCATCGTCGGGGGCGCGATGGCCGCGTGGGCGTTCATCCTTGCGGCGCTTGTCCTCCGGCTCGCGCTGGAGGCAAACGTCGAACTGCGCAGCTTCGCGGCTTACGTCGTCAGCGCCGTCCTTGGGCTGCTGGGCGTGGCGTTTGCGAACTGGACCTACGCGTTATCAACACTCACGTACTCCATAGACCGTGATTCGCTGCTGATCCGCTGGGGGTTCCGTCGAGTCATCATCCCTATCGAGACAATCCAACGCATGATTCCTGGCCGCACGCTGGACGAGACGAAGGTCGCCGGGCTGAACTGGTGGGGCTGCCACGTTGGTCACGCCGATGTGAAGCGGGTGGGATACACGCTCTTCTATTCGACGCACAGCTCCCCGGACGAACTCCTCTTTCTGGTGACTACCGACGAGTCGTACGCACTCACCGTTCTGGACCAGGCCACTTTCGCCGAAGAAATCCAGGGTCGGGCCGTACTCGGGAGTCTGACTCACCAGGTTCAACGATCAGCCGCCACGGGGATAGCCGCAGTTCCATTCTGGCGCGACCGGGTTGCTGGTGTTGCCGCGGCCAGCGGGGCAGTGTGTTGTGCCCTCATGACGGGCTTCGTGTACTGGCAGTACCCCGACCTTCCGAAAGTTATTCAGTTGAGTTTCCCCGCGCTGGGCGGCATCGCACGCGTCGGGGACAAGCATGAGCTCTTACACATCGCCTACCTGGGAGTTGGGATTCTGGTGGTAAATACCGTGGTTGGCATCGCGGTTCATGCGTGGGAGCGAGCGGCGGGTCTCTGGCTGTTCGCATCGGGCAGCGCGCTCCAATTGGTGCTGCTTGCGGCCGCAGTCGTGGCAGTGCGAACCAGCTGAGGGATCCTGCGAGTCATCCGTTGGCGATGACGGCAAGCCGCCTGATGCCTTCCCGGATTCCGTTTTCGGTCACGCTTGAATAGCCCATCAAGAAGGTGGCGCCGGTCGGCGGCGTTAGCGCGTAGTAGGGCACCGCGGAATACACCCCAACTCCCATCTCGCGCGCTTGGCTGATGAAGCCCCCAGAGTCGTCGACGCCTTCAATTCTCACTAGGACGTGCATCCCACTTTCGGTGCCGGTGATCTCTACTCGGTCGCCGAATTCCGTTTCGAAACTCTCCAGTAGTGCGGAGCGGCGGCGTTCGTACAACTTGCGCATCCGGCGCAGGTGGCGTTCGAAGTGCCCTTCGTCGATGAAGAGCGCCAGCACTGCCTGGTAGAGCAGCGCTACGTGCCTATCCGTCAGCCACTTAGCACCCACTACCGCAGGCTGGAGACGAGGGGGCGCCACCATATAGCCGAGACGCAAGGCTGGGAGCAGGACTTTCGATAGCGTACCCGTGTAGATCACCCGGCCTCCGTCATCCAGTCCCTGGAGGGCCGCCAGCGGTCGCCCTTCGTACCGGAATTCGCTGTCATAGTCGTCCTCGATGATCACTGCATCACTCGCCTCCGCCCACGCGAGCAGTTCGAGCCGTCTTGATGCCGACATAACGCATCCCAATGGAAACTGGTGAGATGGAGTGACGTACGCTGCCCGCGCGTCCAGGGGCATCTCTTTCACGATGATTCCGTCTTCGTCGCAGCGCACCGGGATGACTTCGGCCCCGGCGCTCTTGAACGCAGCCCGTGCTCCCAGGTAGCCCGGCTCTTCCATCACCATGCGGTCGCCAGGGTCAATCATGACGCGGGTGGCGAGATCAAGTGCCTGCTGCGAGCCGTTGACGATTATCACCTGGTCCGCGGTACAACGGACGCCGCGCGAACGCTGGAGGTAGCGCGCGAGCGACTCGCGGAGCGCCGGCAATCCCTCGGTGGGGCCGTAGCCCATCAATTCGGCTGGTGGATAATCGAGCACCCGCTTGGTCAGCGTTCGCCAGGCATCAATCGGGAACTCATCGAGCGAGGGCGTGCCGTAGCGAAACTCGTAGTCACTCTGTCGGCGGTCAGGTCTGTGCGGGACGGCAAAGTCCGTTTCGACCTCCAGCACCCTCCTCCCGAACGCCGACATGCGATGAGAGGGCTCGCGATGCCCCGGATCGGCGAGTGAAGCTGGTTGCGGGACGCGGAACGTCCTATCGGGCAAGTCCCGAGCGACGAAGGTTCCAGATCCGTGCCGCGCGGTGAGGTAGCCCTCAGCGATCAGCTGTTCGTAGGCCTCGAGGACGGTGTTTCGCGCGAGTGAGAGGTTCGCGGCGAGCGTTCGGGTTGGCGGCAGTTTTTCCCCGGGACGGAACCGCGCTGACAGGATCGCTTCTCTTATCGCCTCTGCAAGGCGCCGATAGGCCGGCAGTTTGCCGTCTTCGCCGAGGTCAATGACAACATCCATTGGATCCAGCGTAGCAAGCTAAATTTGCCGCGGGGAAGGTACCGATCTTGACGGTTGTCGAGACGGTCCAGTCCGCTCATTTGCGGAAAGGAGAGACTCAGCCCAGGAATGTTGGGAATTCATGGTGAGCCGGGAGGGAATCGAACCCGCAACCTAGTGATTAAGAGTCACTTGCTCTGCCAATTGAGCTACCGGCCCCACTGTGCGCCAGCGTACCCAATCGCTTCGCTTCGGAAAAGCAGCCTCCGCCCGCTCCCCCTCCCGGTCCCTGGCCAGCGTGCGACCGCCCTTCAACCTGCCGAACACGACAGCCGCTTCCCTTATTGCCAAAGGTTAGGCAATAATGCGCCGCGACGTCGGTG